>PHBS01000013.1 GCA_002841995.1 Chloroflexi bacterium HGW-Chloroflexi-8 | reverse complement strand
ACCTTGATCACATGGTCATATTCCCTGGCTTTTATATGAAATGCAGATATAATTTTTTCAATTTCTTTTTTTAAAGGTTCAAGTTTGAGGAGGACGCTCAAACGAATTGTGGTCGGGATAACATCGTTTGAGGATTGCGCCATGTTCACATGGTTATTTGGATGAATTATTGAGTAATCGCCCACTTTCTTTCCTAATTTCATTATAGCAACATTAGCGATCACCTCATTCATGTTCATGTTAAAAGGAGTGCCTGCTCCTGCCTGGAACACGTCAAGAATGAACTGGTCAGTGTATTTTCCGACTATTATCTCATCAGCTGCCTGGATTATCGCATCCCCTTTGATCTTATCAAGCATATTGAGCTTGATATTGGCTCTTGCGCATGCTTTTTTTATGGTGGCAAGCGATCTTATGAAAATTGGATCGGCCTTTATCCCGCTTATCTTGAAATTCTTTGATGCACGAGTTGTGAACGCCCCATAATATACATTATCCGGGACTTCTATTTCTCCCAAACTATCCTTTTCGATACGTGTCATATTCTTTTCGAGCAAGAGTAAGTTCTTCTTCTGCTTGTGATAATTGCGCGCTCAGGATCGCCAAGGCACTCTGTCCCCCGCGTGAATACAATTCTCTTCCCTGTTCAATTAATAATTCTGCCAGTGAGTTAGCCGCTTTTTGAGCAACAGATGGATCTTGAGAATCAATCGATATTCTAATGAGTTCAGTGTTTGGAATCGTCTCTACTTTTGTCACTGGTATTTTTTGCAAGTTAAGATTATTGGCTAATTCTTCCAATACAGGTCTGCTTGTTGCAAGCTTAATATATGTATTTAAAAGTCGATCTGCATACATATAGTCAGAATAACTCACAGTACCACTGGATGCTGTTGCCACCCTTAATGTAGTCGAAGCAGTATAGGTAGGTGTTATCAAGAATGTAATGCCAGTTGTTACAGCCAATGTAACAATAAAAGTCGTTAGGATAACCCAAAAATTCCCCTTAAGTATGGCGAGATAACTTTTAAGATCCATATATGTTTTCAACTCCGCCTTGATTCAAATGCCAAACAATCCACCTAAATGCAGATGGATCAATTCTTACCGAAAATAAGATATTAATTTTATTTGTAATTTCTGCATTTTATGTTTATTTTTTTTTTGAAAGAACCACCAGAATATGACCTATAAATAATTAGCGGGAAAATTCAACATATACGATCTACTTTTCTAGCCGAATTTTTTCAATGCTCCGCCACTCCGACAAAATATCACGGTTTTAAAGGACGTGCAATAAATGCACTTTTTATAACTTACGTAACAGCGAGTGAAACTGGGAGTAATATAAATGAATAATAAGGTTGGCTAAACTTGTACCAGGTAATAACGCAAAATATCCTGGTCCTGACAAATGAATATGGATTCATTTTCCAACAAGGTCGGGTTCGCAACTGGCTCCCTGAAGATCTACGCAAGCTTAAATTTAAGTGCTTTAAGCTGGCTGTGCGACCAATCTCGATCATCAGATCACAACCCCCTTACTAGGACTACCTCTATAACGTTGTCTGGGGAGAATAAAAAAAATTCAAAAAGAAAAAATATGAATGAAGTAATGTCATTATAGTAAATTCCGGAGATCAAGTCAATATGACCCCGTAAAATTTTAATAAAATAATAAACCATTATTTGGAAAACCAATACGTTCCCATACGACGCGGATTAAATTAATACTTCGATTTATTATGCCCATTACTTAGGGGTAGTCCAACTGCGCTTGACCAAAAACCTCTTTGCCCATCATTAAAAAATATAGATTCGTTAACATTCAGGCACTACCCTTTTGTTTTCTTCCTATAATTAATATTAATTAATATCCTTTTTTTTGAATTAGAAATCAGAATACTATTTCATTTTTTGGGGTCAATCTTTATGCCAATCTCTCAAAGAATTTTCGCACAAGTGATCTTAGCCCATTCCTTAAAAAATAATTAGGATACGGGTTGATAAAACAACCAATGGCAATTCTAACCTTTTATCACTAATACAGAGCCATATCATATACTTAAATTAATGACTTTTTATTAATTAGATTTCTAAAAATTAACATGACTCCTGTCTTGTTAAGAGTCTGCAAGGTAGGACAAAATAATATCACATGTAACCTATCGGAAATGTCAATTTTTGTTCTATTGTCGATGTTTCTATCAATAGATATATTTATCGTAGCAAAAGTGAGCCTTAACGATCGCAATCATAAGGAAAATAATGAACAAAAAAAAACATAATCCTATAATCGCCATAGTATTAATCGGAATACTCATTTTCCCATCAGAAAATGTACAGGCGTCAAAAGGGATTAGGAATAGTGTTAACACCAATTCAAATGGGATTCACCTAATTTATTTAACCGGTACTGAGTTAAAAGAGCAAAAATCACAAGATCTCTTTCCTCTCACAACTGACATGGAAGAACAAAAATTTGATGACCAAAACCCTTATAACATTTATCTGCCATTCATAATCACTAACTCCATCACAAAGGAGAATGAGGGTTACTTCGTTTCTCCCTTCGGTAACGATTCCAATCCCGGCACTCTATCAAAACCTTGGAGAACACTTTTAAAAGCAGGCAGTACAGCGATAGCAGGCGATACGGTAAAGCTTTTACCTGGCACCTATTCGGAAAAATTAATTCCCAAGAATTCTGGTACTGCAGATGCCATTATTACATATACTGCTGATCCTGGAACAGTAACCTTAGATGGGACTGGAATATCCATGACAAATGACGCCAATGGGGATGGGTTGGTTCAAATTCTTGGAAAGAGCTTTATTAAGATTGAAAATCTAACACTTAAAAATGCATCTGTTAACTGTGTAAACATCTCTTCAAATTCAACAGGTTTACGCCCCAGCCATATTGATATCAGGAACCTTATAATCCAAAACTGTAACTTGACTGGCATTCGTGCTAGCAATAGTGATTATTTATTAATTGAGAATAACCAGATCAACCACGTCAATTACTCGTCCGGTATCGGAGTCTGGTGGTCAAAAAATGTTATCGTTAACAATAACTCAATCACTAACGCACATTATTACCATTTTTGTCAGGGTGCATACGAAGAAGCCCTCACGATTGCAGGCACAAACAACTTTGAAGTTGCATTTAACACACTTGATAATACAGAGACTCCACCTTCTGGTTTTTGTGAGACTGCAGAAAAGATTGGAATTGATGTCAAAACCAGCTCTTTTAATGGAATAGTTCATCACAATTCAGTGCGAAATATGAATGCGGCTGGAATATATATTGATGGTTGGGATTCTGGGTCAAATGGAACATCGACTTTAAATCACATTGACATTTATCAAAACCAGGTCAGTAATGGTGGAGGGATAACTGTAGGTTGTGAACTAGCTGATGGCGTTGTGGAATATATCAATATTTTCAATAATCTCATTATAAATGCTTCATATTCTGCAATCGAGGTTCGTGGCGCATATGGTGATGGGTTACGAAAAAACATCAATATTTATAACAATACGATTTATGGAGCATTGCCGGCAGGGGGAAATGGCGGTGCAGGAATTTATGTCACGACAGATAACCTTGGCAGCAATAATTCAGAAGCACCAGTAATTATCCGCAATAATATTTCCTTCTTTTATTTCCTTTATAACGGCGGCGGCTCCGTTGGACAAATTCGAGCTGGAAATTCAACAATTGCTTCTAAAATATTGGCAGATCATAATTTGGTTTATGGTCCTCAAGTTTGTTCGCAAGAATTTCCTGCATGTGTTGAAGTTGGCAACCGACTTTCTGCGGTCCCTTCGACTGTTTTTTTAAATATAAACTCTATTGATTTACGCTTGAAGAATGGGGCTGCTGCAATTAATACAGGTGTAACCATTGGAATTGTTGAGACAGATTTTATTGGAACAATAAGGCCAACAGGCGGTGCATATGATATTGGTGCTTATGAATTAAATTAAATTACCAAACTGCCAAAGATTTAGTATGAAGGATAATGACCTTATCGATTAGACAACAATTGATCTCCTTTGAGTTGGTTCCAGTGGAATGTGTGTCTATTATTAAGATGTGGATCTGAACTAAAAGCTCTGATACAAAACCAGGGGATTATCATACGTTTTCTTTTGACTCAAGCTTTACCCTGTTGGTTTCTTCCATTTTAATAAATTTCTAAATAATCGATTTTAAAATCAGACAAATCGTTTCCCTTTATTAATACGACAAATCCTCGAGTCAAGTATACAATGAACTTCGTTCAAAAAGTTTGAAGTAGCATGCTTTTTCAATGGTAACATTTGGAGATAGTTGAATAACCATATTAGTATGATCCAATAAAGGATCATCATATATAACAAGTTGTTATATGCGTTACCTTAAAGTGCTATACTGTTAACATTCAGGAGGTAATAAAATATGCCAAAATTTGAACGTGAAGTGGAAATCGATGCTCCAATTGAAAAAGTTTGGGAAGTATTGATAAATCCCAATCAATGGCCACAGTGGTTTCCAGGTATTGAAAGTGTCCTAAACGTCACATCGACGACTACAGGTGGAACGTTTGAATGGACTGATGAAGGTAAAACCGGCAAAGGTACTTTAGTTAATGTTGAACCGACGAAGCGTCTGGAAATAATGACTCAAATGGGTGATGACAAAGATTCGCATGTTTTTAAGCTGCGATCAAGCGGTGGTTTTTTTGGATTGAACGCAGATGAGTGCAAGGTAGAATATACATTAGATACCCTAATGGGTGGTGGTATTCTTAGCAGCTTTGTCGCAGGTGGGAACCCAAGAGACGCATTACGTGTCAAAAAAGCAATGGTTATGTTTAGAAAATTGGTGGAAAGTCTCTAATTTCGTTTTTTCGAACCATTCCTTCTGTCTTAGTGTTATTTAATATATAAGCAAGACAAATAAAGTGTTGGAACCAATCAAGGAGAAATAATCATGAGTCTGTTTGCTGTAATCGTTGTCGGTTTAATCGCTGGATGGGGTGCTTCCAAAATCATGAAGGCTAAAACTGGCCTGATAACAAATTTGATTCTGGGAGTAGTCGGAGCTATTTTAGGTGGTTGGATATCCTCTCTCCTCACTGGCGTAAATTTAGTTGGCGCCATTAACCTCACAAGTATTATCGTCGCGTTGCTAGGATCAATTCTGGTAATATTCATTTATCGTCTCATCAAGAAATAAGAAATTCTTGAGAATCACGATTTAAATAAACTCGAAAAAAATTCATTTACCGATAAGTTTAATATCCAATTTTCATCCACCAATTAATTATCCTGGTGGATGAAAGTATTTAATCATGTGCCTCCTGATCCTCCAAGGGATTTGTTGCTGAATCATTATTAGAAGTATCAACATGGACCTCATCAAAGACCCTCAATAATCATAAAGAAAGGCAAAGACACTTAAAATTGATGACTCGGATTCCGTTCAATAAAATCATTCTCTACTCGACTAAGAAAAAGTTTTTTAGTTAATCAATCTCAGGGAATACCTAATTGATCGAGACTGATGTCGAACGCCATTCTTCGATTATGAAATTCCTGTCAATCACGAGAAAAAACAAACAACACCTCGGAAGAACCAAGCGCAAATTAAAACCCGGTCGCATCGATGGTTGATTAGGCCTTGTGCTGAGAAATGATTAGGCACAAGTCTGACCAAGTGTAAGCACTAAGTCTGTCTCCGCTCGAAGTTACAGTCCTATCTTTGATTGGTTATACCTTGCTAGTTCTAGGATTTTATTTTTTTTGATACAACTTCTGATAATTTAGATGTAGTCCCACTAATCTTGGTCTGCAATTAATTAGAGTAAAAATTTGAATAAAATATGTATCACCTTTCCACCTTTTTTAGACTTCTCCCATATCAGGATTTGATTAATCATTGAATTCAAAATACCCATGAAAAGGGAATTAAAATAATCCCCTGGATACTTCCAGTATCATCTTCTAAATCATGCTTTACCAAAATATTGTGATTATACAAACTGAATATATTTGTATTATTTGGATAATATTAGTCGTATTATAAGCGCAAGATTTATAATATTTTCAAATTAACTATTGCTGGAACAACGTCCGCATTGTAACCAGGGTGGCGAGAGAATTTCTCAATCTGTCAAAAGACGTTAATTCTTATTGATAGAACGGAAAGGAGCGCTACCAAATCCAATATTCCATAACCTTATTTTTATATCGTATCAAAAGTTATTCACTTTATAGGAGAATATCGATATGAAAGCTGTGCGACTTAATGACTGGGGAAAGGCACTTGATGTAGAAGATGTCCCCCAGCCTGAACCAAATGACAATGAAGTTCTAGTGCGCGTTCATGCCGCATCGATCAATCCATTCGACGCTGCCATACAGGCAGGCTATCTGCAGAGCATGGCGAAGGTACCTTTGACCATGGGAACTGATTTTGCTGGCGATGTAGTGGCTGTAGGTAAAGAAATACTGCATGTTAAACCTGGAGACGCCGTCTATGGGCTTAGTCCCCTCGGACCTGGCGCTTTCGCTGAGTACATTACCGTTAAAGCGCATGAGGTCACCAAAAAACCAAAGTCACTGGATTATATTTATTCCGCTGCCGTTCCCCTACCCGCCATGGCTGCCTGGATTTCGCTTTTTAATTTATTGGAAGTGAAAAACGGGGAACGTTTGCTAATCCATGGCGCTGCAGGTAATGTTGGAGGTATGGCTTTGCAACTTGCCAAGGCTGAAGGTGCATTTGTCTATGGGGTTGACATTCCTGAAAAACAAGACCACATCCAAAAAATGGGGGTCGATCATTTTATTTCAAACCAGGAAAAGTTCGAAAACATTGTTATGAATGTCGATGCTGTTCTTGATTTGGTTGGTGGAGAGTATATGGAAAGATCCTATAATGTACTCAATTCCGGCGGCCGTTATGTCACATCTCTTTTAGCAGAAACCCCACAAGATGAACCTCAGCGACGCGGAATTCGCAGCATGGGTCTTGGTGCCTGGCCTAATGCTGACATTCTGGCAAAAATTGCAGAAAAAATTGATTCTGGAATAGTTCAGGTATTCGTGAATCGCACTTTTCCTTTGGAAGAGATAAACACTGCAATGTCATATCGTATGCAAACTAAGGTTCCAGGAAAAGTTGTTCTGACAATACAATAAATTCAGAATTGATTTCGCTTGTTGTTCAAATCGGGTTGTAAAAATTCAAAAAAAATCATAAACAATATTTGTAAACTGTTCTATCTACAATCAGGCTATAAGAAACAGCCTGATTGTTTTTTTTGAAGGCAGGACAACTTTCTATTAAATAAAAGTTTACATAAAATAAGAAATTTTTTCCTCCAGAATAAATCCTCTTAATACTCGAAAAGGCATACAATATTAAAAATGAGTCGAAAACCATTTCGATCCTCTGTTCGTTTATTTATGAGAGGTTATCCATGAAAAAATCCATCATCGTTGTAGGCAGTATCAACACGGATCTGGTCATGCGGGTTGATCACTTACCAGCACCCGGTGAGACCATCTTAAGTGCAGATATTCAAACTGCAGGAGGTGGCAAAGGTGCTAACCAGGCAGTTGCGGCAGCACGGTTAGGTGGTAATGTGTCTCTTATCGGCAGGGTTGGGAATGACGTTTATGCGGATTTTCATCTACAATCTTTCACCCATGAAAGCATTAATACAGAAGCGGTTGCCCACTGCTCAGATGTTCCTACCGGAACGGCCATTATTCTGGTGGATAAACATGGTCAAAACAGCATCGTGGTAAGTCCGGGAGCAAATGCGCTGGTAAAAAATCCGGATGTAGAAAACGCAAAAATTCTATTTAAACCTGGCAATATTCTCATATTACAAATGGAAATTCCATTGGAAACGGTTTTTTTTGCAGCTCAACAAGCAAAAGAATGTGGAATGCAGGTCATCCTAAACCCGGCACCGGCACAACAATTACCCATAGCCTTATTGAAAAATACCGATGTACTCATCCTGAATGAAACTGAAATGGAAATTATCGGCGGCCGGACAATGAATGACGAAGGCAAATTACTCAACTCCATCAAATCCTTGTTGGATGATGGCGTGAAGATGGTTATTCTGACTCTCGGTGCTCAAGGAGCCCGTTTTTTCTCCAGCCATCAGCAATTTTACCAACCAGCATTTAAAGTACAAACTGTTGATACCACAGCAGCAGGGGACGCTTTTGTTGGTGCTTTTGCTGTTGCACTTTCGGAAGACTTATCGACTACGGAATCCGTGGAATTTGCCTGCGCTGCAGGTGCTTTGGCTGCTACTCAACTGGGTGCCCAGCCTTCTTTACCCACATTAGAAACGATAAATAGGTTTCTGGTAGAGAGGAAAAATTAATCCTCACGGAGATGAATAATACATTCCGGTTGATTAATCTTTTAAATGAAATGTCAGATAAAATTCGACTCTTTGATCTTATCAGATTCCATCACTGTAATTAATGAAAAAAAGACAGCAAAAATTCCTTTTTTTTTATCTTTTTGCATCTTATATGCTTCTCACTCAAATTACAGAGGTATTGGGATCAGTTATTTTCTATAATCTGCCAATGATTTCTCACTGCATGTTTACGAAGCAGATCGTCCGGGTAAACTGCAACTGGATGATCAACCAAGCTCAATATAGGAATATCATTATTTGAATCACCCCATGCCCAACTGCCTTCCAATGTGACTGAGTTTTGTTCAATCCAGGATTTTACTCTCCATACCTTTTCTTCATGAAAGACTGGCTTTCCCACCAAATTGCCTGTTGGCAAACCATTATTTATTTCGATTTGTGTACAAATCAGATTTGGGATTCCCAACAGTTGAGCGATAGGTGCTGCCAACAAACTGATAGAAGCGGTCACAAGGAGAATCGTTTCTCCAACTTGACGATGATGCTCTAATTGCCGAAGTATTTCAGGTCTGAATAAATGTTGAATTTGCCCCAGGAAGATTTTAACAAGATCATCTAATTGGTTTTTAGATAAGCCAATGAGCGGACGTAATAGAATCTTATCATATTCAACATAGTTGATTGATCCTGATTCGTATTCCAAAAAGAATTGACTGATCTCCTCAATGTACTTGGTATCTACCAATCCTCTGGAAGCAATCAAAGAACACCAAATCAGTTCACAATCTCCTGCGAGTAAAGTGTTATCCAAATCAAAAATTGCCAGTGTTCTTAAGTCAGTCATATTTTTCTTTCTTAGATAGATATGGTTGAATGATCGCCATTCCTTATTTAAAATAACAAATCAGAAATATGTTTCATCGACAGCTCGTGTTTCAACAATATATATTGTACACGGTCAGATCATAAATCCTTTTCCTGTCTCCAAAAGTGATTTGAGATCACAAAGTATCAAGCGCCAATCGAATCCTTCAAACCCATTTATCATTCCAACAGGTTGAATCAAAGGAAAATTTACTGAATATTTTTTATCAAATGTGAGTGTGAGTTTTGAAAAACCATCGTGAACCTCTGCAATCTCGAATGTGAGATTAGTAATACTATTCTCATATTTTAGTGGGTCGAACTCGATTTTCCACTGGAGTGTAATCAGATGGGGAGCATCCATTTCAACCACATCTCCCTTGAACATTAGGTCCGGAACTTTAATCCCACTTATTGCTCCGTTCTGTTTAATCATCTCACTTGTGAAAACCCAAAATCCTCCACCAGGTCGCAGATCATATTCTATTCTCCAGCCATACCCAAATTGCTGCGTCCATTCAGCTTTTGTGATTGCGTCCCAGATGTTTTTTTGCGAAGCGTTGATATACACCCAAAATATGCGTTTATGAGAAACCGGTTGTCCTTCATTAGACATACAATTTCCCCAACAAGTCTTCACAGATCCAAATTAAACAATCCTGGCAAGCACGTGAAACCAACATTTCAATATCCCCGGCAGTTTTAATCTTTTTTACTTTTTGTGGATTCAAAACGGCTGATCATTTCAGTTGCGTTTTTAGAAATTCTACAGTTCGATTCCAGGCTAATTCAGCCGCATTAGGGTTATATGCATCTAAACGATCTTTTTCAAAGAACCAATGTCCTGTTCCTTTATACACATAAAAAGTTACCGGCCGATTTGCTATATTAAGACATTTTTCAAGTTTCCTGACACCAGAAATGCTTTGCCATTCATCATTTTCAGCAAAATGTCCCAAATATGCAGCATTGGAATTTGAATAATCCATAATCTTCGATCCATAAAAGATCGTTACTGCACCAACTTCATCCGGTTTTTCCAATGATAACCAACATGCCCACCTTGCTCCTAATGAAAAACCAATTAGTCCAAGCGGATTTTTTGAAACGCCAGGTGTGGAGCGTAGGTGGTTCAATCCTGAAAGTATTTCAAATTCTACTTGTTTAGAACTCAATTTTGAACGAAGTAGTTTTGCTTCATCGATAGTAGTTGCAACTTTGCCATGATAAAGGTCTGGTGCAAAAACCACAAATCCCTCGTCCGCCAATCGGGTGCAAAAGTCCTTGAAGAAATTATTCAAGCCCCACCAAGCATGCAAAACCAGAATTCCAGCACCCTGACCAATACTGGGCTTAGCCGAGAAACCAAATTTGTTTTTTCCCTCCATAATTTTCTCCCTTAAAAAAACTTTAGTTATTTAGAATTTTACATGAAGTACTTCAAATCTGCTGAAACGGATAGGTCTCTTCCTTTAATATACAACCATTTGTTTTTCCATTATTTATCACGGGTTCAAATATTGAAACAAATTCAAGTCTCAATCCTTATAAATCTTAGTCATTAAATATTTAAACTCAATTCTTCCTTAATCGGTATCTTTAATTCCAACACTGTCCAATTGGAAAAGCCAAATATGAATATATGAGAAAAAATTAAACTCCAAATATTAAACATTGGCCACTAATTGAATATCGTTTACGCTCCCGAGGTTCAGCTTATTTTCAGTCTCGTTTAATCCAAAGCTATCAAATTCGAATCACAAAATCATTTAAAAAGATAACCGAATAATATAAATTAATCGGTTATCTTTTTTATTTTCTATTTTATTTCAAGAATGTATTAGCGGAACACTAGCGGCATGTAAGAAACGGTCACTTCCGAAACCTTAATCCCATAGGTTGCCCCTGTTCCCGCTAAATTGGATACCAGAGGTTCGATTTTCGCTGTATAGGTGCCTGAAGCCATGGGTTTAAAAAGGACACTAGCCGGCTGGCCAATCCCGAAAGCCTGACCACTTGCCAATACCGTAGACCCAGTTGAATTATAAACTGTGATTTTCACGGCCGCCCCACCATTTTGCGACAATGCCAGAATCTGATGAAACCCGGGATTGACCACATTAAACCTGATCCAATCGACATCTGCGTTTCCGCATAAGTTATGTTGGGTCAAAGTCCCCAAAGCCAAAGATTTAGCCTGACCCACTGTGTCATCCTGTTCGTATCCATCTTCACTACAATTGGAAGGTAACGAGGCAGTCGTTTCTGCTGAGTCATTTGCTGGCCAGGCTTCAACCACACCGTTCTTATCCAGAACACGTAACCGGAAAGCATAATTTGTTCCGAAATTACCAACAAACCAGGTGGAACGCTGACTGCCGGAAACATTAAGCATGTTGGCAGAATTCCATGTTCCAGGATCAGTGCGCCATTGAAGGTCGAATGAACCAATATCCGAGCCATCATAATTGGTACTCCAATTCAAGAAAACGGCGGTTGAATCATAAGTCGTGGATGGATTGAGTTGGCTGGTGAGTGGGCAGGCATGATCCACCTGAATCGTGCGTGGATCAAGTGCTGATGCAACATTGCCTTCATGATCCCAGACACGTAAAGCAACTTCGAGTGGTCCATTGAGTGGTCCAACATCGCATAAATTTACATCCCAGTCATAAAAATTTGTTCGAACTGGTTGCGTGACTTTTGGACCAATCTCAACCCACTGGTTATTCAATTTGGCAACCATGCGTACAGCAGCTACACGAACGTCATCATCGGTTGTGGCTGTGGCATCCATTAGTGGATTTGCTCCTACCGTTACAATGGCCCCTGAATCCGGACGGGCCAATGTTCCAGTTGGGGGAAAAGCACCGACATTGCCAGATTCAAACCAATCGTTATTCGGGTTGCGAGGATCAGACCTGTTTCCAAGGCATACAGTCGCACCATCATAGATAGGGAAATGAGTAACTTCATAACAGGTACGGGGAAGACCATTGTTAATCCCCACATCTGCAAACCGAATATCAATGGATCGTCCCCAATAATAACCGCTGGCAGGCCATATTGTGTTCACGACCATAAAATGGACATGTTGGGAAGTGCTATAACCGGTATCATCTGTATCACCCAGGTATTGTCCACGAACAACGGTCGGTTGTCCACTTTGGAGTTTATCCGGTATCGTACCGTGAGCAAGATGCAGGTAAATTTGATAAGCATTATCACTCGCATTGTATAAAACTATATAATTTGTACAGGTTCCGTCTCCGTCAGAGCAGCTATCGCGAGTAGCAAATACAGTTCCGCCTTTGGAAGCCAGCAGCGGAAAATGATCAGAATCAGTAAAGTCAAACGCATAGCGGCAATAATATTCTGTACAGGAAGGATAACCTAATTCCGGAATAGATTGGAAGTGGCTTATAGATCCTTCCAACCAGCGCGAAGTATCAGCGGCATATGGCAGATAATATCCATTTAATGTTTGGATCTCAACATTTGGTGCGACCTTACTATCCGGTGGTGTTGGGCTTAGCTCTGCAGGGAGTAATCCTTTGGGTAAGTTGATAAATGTTTCATCCCAACCCGGGTCTCCGGGTAAGAGAACCTGCCAGCCGTTATCCGTAAGAACCCCAAGAACCAATCCCGGTTCGGTCGCCAATAATCGGCCCGAGTCATCTCGCAGTGCTAACCAGATTACAGCAGTTCTACCATCCGGGCTTGTATATGCAGAATCTACTTCTGGAGTGAAAAGATCAAAAGTCAGTGATTTTGTCGTAGATTTGGTTTCGAGCCTATTGAAAAATGCTGCCGATAGTTCGGCTTCAGTCTCCGGAGTAACCGGAAAGGGAGGAGGAACATCAGCAGAGACGAGAATAAATGTTGAGAAAAACAGAAATAATAAAATCAGTAAACGGTTTCTACCCATGGTTCGCCTAACAAGATGAAGTTCAATTATTTACTATTGACGAAAATCAGAGAAATTTGTTCCAAAATAATCCTCGATATTTTTTTACTTTAACATAACAGTGTAAAACTATTGAATTAATAATAAAGGATAGGTTAATTTATTAAAATCTATATGTACAATATTTAATTATTCCTTGTATTTATTTTTTGTTTTAATCCCTTATCCAGGAGAAAATAACTGGAACACTCATTGCATGATTCAGGCCAAAATCAATCACTGGCATCCAGGTAATGTTATACAGCACCTCTAAAAGCAATTCTTTTGAAAAATTGCTTTCCGAACACGAAATATCAGAACCTCTTTAGCACATAAAATGTTGATCTTGCCAACCAAATGGAGTCAGATCTTTCGGTGACCCAAATTGACGATCTGATTTGAATAAACACGATGTGGCCATGGACTCAACCAGAGTCATTCCAATCATGAACTATTTCATTAATATCACCTGGATACGAGGGATAGTCTATTTTTATTTTGGCATCCCTCCTGCAGGAAAGAAGATGGAGTTGAATGCTTTTGAAATTTTCAATAAAAAGTTTGACTCTGGTTTCTTCCAATACCCCAGTTCTTTTTTCAATCCAGGCAATTAATTTTGCAAATGTGATCAGTTTCGAATCGAACCATTGATCTCACAAATTCTACCGCTACATGATCCCCCTTACGCTTTTGAAGGGATCGAAAAGCAGGATCCAAAGGTGATGAAATTTTTTTTGCCTAATAGTAAAATTATTATCGGATGATCTGAACACTAAATACAAATAACGAATTCATGAATTTGGTTCGTTTCTGATATTGTTGAATCAAGAAATATCACATCTCTTTGGTTTTTTTATTCACCCATAGAATTATTGGATTATTATCGGGCAACTCATTGGTATCGATTATAAGACTAAGAAAATTAGTCTCTTTTTGGCATATTTTTAAAACATGGATCAATAAATTTAAAACTTCAAACCCACTACAAGTTTTCTTTGCCCTGAAGGAAAACTTTTAGACGATCCGGAAAATTCGTTAATATTCCATCCACGCCTAAGGAAAGAAGGGCAACCATATCGGAAGGCTCATCAATGATCCAGGGATAAATAGCGACCTCATGAGCTTTAATCTCTGTGACGACTTCTGGTGTTAGTGCGTGAAAATAAGGCATGCAAGCTGACACACCATGTTTTTGACAATAAGCGCCATAATCGTAGATCCAGTTATCAAAAGGGAAAAGAATTCTCACATCCGGAGCAAGCCGTCCAAAATGGATGACTGAAGGATGGTTGGCAGAAAAGAGAATAATCTTTTTCTGTTGACCATACCGGTAGATGACATCCTTTACTTTTTCTTCTAAATGGGGGTATGGAATCATACTGTTCTTCAATTCCAGAAATGTGAGTATTTCAATATTTTCTGTGAATTCCAGGTATTCTGTCAAGGTGGGTATGAAATTTATTCCATATTTATATCGGAAGCTCCCGGAAGCGTCCAAAGACTGCAACTCCGAACAAGTTCGTTCCATTAACAGACCGTTTTCACCTGTGACACGCATCAAATCCTCATCATGGAAAATCATCACTTCTCCATCTTTGGAAAGCTGCACATCCAGCTCAATAGCATCCACACCTAACTCAAGCGCTTTTCGAAAGGACAACATCGTATTTTCGGGATATTTTCCTGAGAAACCGCGATGAGCGATGTTTATCGTCATGTTTACTCCATTGAGATTTTTATGTTGTACTCCGAATAACAAGTTGCTTTTAGAATTGGTCCGCTACAAGCGTTATTTTTACAACTCAATAACCTGATCCTTCTTAATAGACAGAAACACCAATTCATTATCATTCAAGGGCAACCCGCCTTCGTAAATCACATCAGCATTGATCTGAATTCCTTCGCAATGAACATTGTATCGAAAAATATTTCCGTGACAGAAACTACTCGTAATGGTACCCTGTAAATGATATTTATCCTCGCCCTCTTCCGGTTTGCTACTCAAATGGACAATTTCCGGGCGTATGGCCACATCCTTGCAGTCTAGCTTCTCACCGATGGCTTTACTGAAATCAGCTGCCGGGAGAATTGTGTAGTTTCCGATAAAAGTTGCAGCAAATAAGGTGCGAGGTTTTGAGTAAAGATCGATAGGTGTCCCACTTTGCTCGATATAACCTGCACTCAACAGGTGAATAACATCCGACATGACCATCGCTTCATCCTGGTCATGAGTCACAAAAATTGTGGTAATTTGAAGTTCCTTTTGGATTCGACGAATTTCAATTCGTAGATTGCGACGTAAAAGTGCATCAATCGCAGAAAGCGGTTCATCCAGGAGTAGAACTTTAGGTTCAGTTACGATAGCACGAGCTAATGCCACGCGCTGTTGTTGTCCTCCGGAGAGCTGGCTTGGATACTGATCGATTTTTTCAGAGAGTCCAACCAAGCCCAGGATTTCTTTTACTTTTCTATCGATTTCATCTTTTGGTACTTTTTTCATTTTCAAGCCAAATGCCACGTTTTGAGCTACAGTCAGGTTTGGGAAAAGTGAATATTGTTGGAAGACCATACCTATTCCACGATCTCGGGCACCAACCTCGGTTACATCATTACCATCCAGAAACACTTTTCCGGAGGATACGGCTTCCAAACCTGCTAGGCAGCGAAGCAATGTACTTTTTCCGCAGCCAGAGGGTCCTAATAGGGTAACCAACTGCCCTTTTTCAACACTCAGATTAATATCTTTTAATACATGATTATTCCCGTAAAACTTATTAAGTTCTTCAAAGCGGATATAAGGCATGATTACCTACCTCTATTTTCTATTTTCTGCCGGTTATCTCTGCTCTGCAGATAGAGGACCAATGCAGCAATTAAGAATGTGGTTGCCATTATGATGACAAAAACAGCAGAAGCTTCCGTACTGGAACGTTTCATAGCGAGGAACAGAAAAATCTGAACATTCTGGAAAGAGCTTCCTGTAATATTTCGAATTAGCACATAATCACCAAAAATAATGCCAACTGACAAGAGAGAAGAAACCGTAATACCGGCAATGATATTGGGAACAATCACCTTAAAGAAGGCATTCAGTTTGCTTGCTCCCAGCATTTCTGCTGCCTCAATCAGCATTGGCATGTTAATGGCTTGCATACTATTGCGGATTCCCTGGTATACATACGGTAGAATTATGATGCAATATGCTCCAATCAGCATTACCAAACGTAATCCAAGAAATCCTTTGACACCAGCATAAAGCGAAAGGATACTCACTGAAAGGATTACTCCCTGGATTGTATAGGGGATCATGCACAGAATTTGGATATATTTTTCAAATTTTGGAAAATAAATTGTAACAGCGAATAGTGCCAATAAAGTCAGAAATACGGTCAGCACAATCGGAATAATACAGACTAAAATCGTGCGACCCAGGGTCAACAAGAAAGCTTTATTGGATAGCAAGGATTGGTAATGTCCTAATGTGAAGCCTTCCGGCAGGATCCCTGTCCATTTCTGAAACATGGAATAAACTGCGGTAGCTAGAAGTGGAATAAGCAGGTAAATAATGATGACAACAATGATGAATGAAGAAATATGATTTTTTTTCATTTATCCTCCCTTCCACTTTGTTGTTTGACGATTAATGTAATTATTGATCAAAATCGCTGCTAACATCATCAGCATCATGACGACCGATAGAGCAGCTCCAAGGTGCGGGCGTGTTGTCATATCACCTGTAAACATACCCGTAATATTGACTGGCAGTAATGAATAGTTATTCATCAGCAACGCATATGCAGTCGCATACGCAGCCAGAGCATTTGCAAAAAGAACACTCATCGTACCAAAGATGCTCGGCAACAGGACGGGAATACCTACTTTTGTCCAGAATGTAAATGGATAACCACCCAAAAGTGTGTTTGCTTCCTGCCATTCCTTTCGGACTCCATTAAAAGCTGGAATTAATAATAGCGTGGATAATGGGATCTGAAAATATACATACATCATAATCAGGCCATTGCCAGTGTATAAATCGAAATTAGCGAGTGCCTCCAACCCCAAAGTTTTCGCGAGCATGATGAGGACCCCTGAATTACCCAAAATGATCATATAGGCAAAGGCTAAGGGAACACCAGCAAAGTTTGACGTCATATTTAACACAGTTAAGAACGTGTTCTTGAAATTTCCACGGGAATTGTGGGCAGCCTGAGCACCAATAAATCCGATTATGATCCCAAAAAGTGTGGATAGTAACGTAATTCTTATACTATTGATTATGGCTCTTTGATAAGACAGCTTAGTGAACGCACTTATATAATTTTCAAGTGTAAAAAGAATACTGCTCTCAGTTTCGGATTTGAAACTGCTGAGAATCATCATCACAAGCGGCAGTATTTCATAAAGAAAAACTATCACAAGAAAGGGAAGAATCACAAGAAAATAAAGTTTTGTATTTGTCTTTTTTTTCAAGAAATCTCCTATTTCCAAGAATGGGGCGTATTTGTTGATACGCCCCATCTTTTCTTATTCAAATCCTAAATATGTTTATCCAAAAGCGATCACTTGCTCATGAGAGGAATAATTTCAGCTTCCCAACGAGCAGCAATTTGGGCACCGACTGCGGCATAGGCAGCAGCATCTTTTACCGGGATTGAATTTGCATAAGTAGATTGCTGCAGGGTCGCATCCTGAATTTCCTGTGGGATAACAATATCCGTTCTGGTCGGGATTGCGCCACCTTTTGCAAGGTTGATTTGGCCTTCATCACTGAAGATGAATTCGCGGGCTAAAGCGGCAGCATAGGGATGTGGCGCATAAGCATTGATAACTGAGGCATAACCACTGAGAATAGAGCCATCAGAGGGAACACCGACTGTGAATTTGTAATTTGGGGTTTCGTTGCGATAAGTCAGTGCATTGTAACTCCAGGTGACGCCTAATTGAACCTCACCAGCCTGGATTCTCTGAAGGAGAATGTCGCCCTGGTCAATACGTCCAGCCTTGGCCATTTCAGCCCAGAACTCGAATGCCGGGTCCAAATTATCCATACCACCACCGAATGCATAAGCTGTTGCAAGAACGTTAGCCTGACCGGTAGCACCACCGATAACATCACCAATTGTTATTTTGTATGTACCTGCACGGACATCAGCCCATGAAGTTGGAGCGGGATCAGTAGAAACGTCATTATTATAGATGAAGGTGGTAACACCGGTATATGCGATCATCCACTTGCCATCCACGCCCTTTGCCCAATCCGGAACACTTTCCCAATAGGAGGTCTTATAACCCTGCACAAGACCACGAGTGATAGAATCGGCTGTAAAACCCAAACCGATGTCACCAATGTCTTTGGTTGGGGCATCTTTCTCATTTTCGAACATATTGAGTTCTTCTGCTGAACTCATATCCGTATCGGCATGTGTAATACCATATTTGGCAGTCAATTCTTGCCAGGTTTCACCCCAGTTTGCCCAGGAATCTGGCATACCAACGGATTCAACATGACCTTCTTTTTTTGCGCCAGCTATGATTGCATCCAGAGTTGCTTCATTTAAGTTAACAGTCTCTGTTCCGGCTTTAGTACCACAGCCAGCAATAACCATTGAGAAAATGGCCAATAATAAAACGATTTTAAACAAGCTTATCTTTTGCATTTTTTATTTCCTTTTTTTTTCTGGTGGATAAAATATTTTCGACGAATTTATCCATTATTTGTTGGTAATCAACTCTTCTCTTCCAAAAATTGACTTCAATGATGTTATCTGTCCTGACCTTTGCGACATAGCAGGTTAAAAAAAATTCATCTATTTACGAATAATTATTTTTTTATCTTCTCCTTTCTATGATTTTTCCACTGCTGATTTGAATTAAAAACTTCCCGGTTAACAACTTTTTATTATTTTCTTATACGTACCTTGAGTTTATTACGCACATCAGATGGTTTTCAAAAGTACACAAAACGCCAAATCCTCTTCTTATCCTTGTCATTTTGGCAATAATTGTTCCTGCCAAATTGGTTGGAAGATATTTGGCTAGTAATTAAATTAGTTGGTTTTAGCTTTTACATCTGATATTAATAATTATACAGATAAATATCGTTTAGAGTGAAACCGAATACCGGTATAAATATTGTGTTCATCCTACAGACGTAAAGTATACAAAAAATGATGTGCAATAATGAGATTTGTCAGCTTGATCAAGCCTGCGTTATAATTACCGCCAATAATTAGCGAGGAAAAATGGACATTCGAACAGAGATAAAACAAAGAGTTTTGGAAAATAAAAATGAAATTATTCAGTTTATGCGCGAGATTTGCGCCATTCCATCAATGGATTCGTTGATAGGACCAGTCGGTGATCGTATCCAGGCTGAAATGATTAAGCTTGGTTATGATGAAGTTCGATTTGATAAAATGGGCAACACTCTTGGCCGTATCGGCAATGGTCCGAAGGTTCTTGTTTATGATTCCCATATTGATACTGTCGGTGTAGGAGACAAAAATGAATGGGGTTGGGATCCTTTTATCGGGAAAGTAGAAGACGGAGTTTTATACGCTCGCGGAGCTTGTGACGAAAAAGGCAGCACCCCTGGAATGGTGTATGGATTAGCAATTGCGCGTGACCTGGGATTATTGGAAGGATATACTGTCTACTATTTCGGAAATATGGAAGAATGGTGCGATGGTATTGCTCCTAACGCGTTTGTTGAGTCTGATCCGAAAGTTAAACCGGATTTCGTCGTAATCGGTGAACCTACTAAGATGAGGGTCTATCGTGGACATAAAGGTCGTATCGAATTAAAGATTACAGCCTCCGGACGTTCGGCTCATGCGGCAGTACATTATATCGGTGACAATGCAGTTTATAAGATGAACTCGATTATCAACCTTGTTCGTGAATTGGATCGCCGTTTTCGATTTGGTATGGGTGGTCATCCGGTCCTTGGGAACCCGTCGATAGCTGTGACCGATGTATCTGCCCGAACAAATTCCTTGAATGCTGTGCCAAACCAATTCACGATTTTTATTGACCGCAGGATCACCATTAACGAGCCACATGATGACGTAATCAACCAGATCAAAGGTTTGATTCCCGATTATCTGCAGAAAGAGATCTTGGTCGAGGAATTATTTTACGACACCCCTTCTTATACAGGGTTTACCTTCCCATTGAATAAATACTTTCCATCCTGGCTCCAGGAAGAATCTCATCCCCTGGTTCAAGCTGGCCAGAAATGTGTTCAGGATCTGTGGGGAGAAACCCGCCCTTTGGGAACCTGGGATTTTTCCACAAATGGCACCTATTGGGCTGGTAAAGCTGGAATTCCATCGATTGGCTTTGGACCGGGCGACGAAATAACAGCGCACACATTTATAGAAAATGTTTCTCTGGATGATGTGGTTAACGCGACAGAGTTCTATGCTTACCTCCCTAAAAGTCTTAAGGAATCTTTGTAAAGATCGGAAGTTCTTGATAAGACAACTTAACAACAATAAAATAAACAATATGATCAGCGGTCGGTATTAAAGAGATATGCCGACCGCTGTAATTTCCTTGATCATGATGTGACAAATTATCCAATTGAACATGTGCAAAACTTGAAAAAGATGCCCCTTTCCTTTTAGACTCAACTATTTTTCAATTGAGAATTCAGAGTAATCCACCGCTCAAGAATAACCCGATATGTTTCATGCAAAGATGCTTAAATTCGGTGGGATTATTGAAACGAAAATCAGCCCTGGTTTCATATAGATGTCATTTTTTTTACAGATTGCCACCTGTTGCAAAAAAAGCGTTAATTTATTGTATAAAACAATTGATAAACCAGATTGTTGATCGGGAAAGTAGATTGGAAATAGAGGAAGAGAGAATAAATGCATCGGTTAACAATGTAATACCATACTATTCAAATTCTTCCAGTTCTTTTCGAAAGGATCAATCTACCTGCAATGTCACCTTCAATAGGTCGCAATCGCGTGATGACGGACCTACAAGAATCTCAAATCCTCCAGATTCAACCACATAATTTCCTTTTGAATCCACAAGCTGAAAAGCCTGCCATGGCAATTCAATTTGGACAGACTTCTTCTCACCAGGCGTTAGCGATACACGGGTAAACCCTTTGAGCGCTTTATTTACCCAGGTTACCGAAGTCACAATGTCGGAGACATAAACCTGTACAATCTCATCACCTTGCCGGGTTCCGATATTTTCAACATCGACGGTGACAACCACAGATTGACCGTGCACAAGGTTGGTTTTGGAAAGATGCAGATTTGAATATCTGTACTTCGTGAAACTTAGCCCATGTCCAAAAGGAAAGAGAGGTTCCTGGGTAAGATCTGCATAACGATTGCCATGCTGACCACGCACCTGATTGTAGAAAATAGGCTGTTGACCAACGTGAATCGGGATTGAAATCGTGAGTTTCCCTGAGGGATTTTGCAGCCCAAATAACACCTCAGCGAGCGCACGTCCGCCTTCCATGCCAGAGTTAAAACCTTCGAGAATCACTGCAGCACGCCTGGCAGACATTGGGAGTACGAGTGGTTTGCTATTGATAAGTACAACAATCACCGGTGTGCCTGTCTTTTCCATTGCATCCAGCAAAGCAATCTGCCCGCCTTGCAACTCAAGCGTAGCGGTACTTTGGGTTTCGCCTATGAAATTCAGGTGATCGCCGACAACCGCTACCACTACGTCAGCTCGTTGAGCAATCTCAACCGCAGCGGGAAGGCCGGAGAGATCTTCGTCAACAATTGAGCAACCCCGTTCGTAGTAAACCGATGTGCCGGCAGGTGCGAGTTCACGAATACCATCCAGCACGGTCATTGTCTTCTCGCGTGGATGTTTGCCAGCCTCTGGTGGATGCTGTGACGAGCCAAGAGACCAGTCACCAAGCTGCTGAAGGTCATCATCGGCGTTGGGACCAATCACTGCGATCGACTTCACCTTCGCCGGATCCAGCGGCAGCAGACCGTTGTTTTGGAGAAGCACAAGACTCTGACGTGCAGCGATAAGATTAATGGCGCGATGATCTGGTCTTTCAATCTCGAGGGCAGCAAGCTCAAGGTCGGGACGACGTGGATTTTCAAAAAGACCCATACGGAATTTTAGCGCGAGCAGACGGGCACATGGAGTGTCAATTTCGGATTCAGCCAGTCGACCGCTGTTTACGGCCTCAATGGATCCTTCATAGAATAATGGTGTGGTCATCATGATATCATTGCCTGCCCGGATTGCCATAATCGCAGCATCAGAATAAGATGCACAAACCTTTTGTTCATAAACAAGGCGACCCACGTTATCCCAATCGGTCACAAGTACACCCTGGAAATTCCACTCTTCCTTTAATACATCGTGGAGAAGCCATCGGTTAGCTGTTGAGGGCACACCGTCCATCGACTGGTAGCCAGTCATAAAAGTCATTGCCCCGGCACGAACGGCACACTCGAAAGGAGGTAGGAAATAGCTCCGAAGCTTCCGACGTGAGATGTCCGCTTCAGAAGCATCGCGACCGCCCTGCGTCTCGGAGTAACCAGCATAGTGCTTGGCTGTGGCGAGAACTGCTGTAGGATCCTCAAGACCCTTGCCTTGATAGCCTCGAATGAAAGCTGAGCCAAATTCACCGATCAAAAAAGGATCCTCTCCAAATGTTTCACCAGTTCGACCCCAACGCAGATCTCTTGTAAGACAGAGTACGGGTGAAAATGTCCAATGAATCCCTGTTGGTGCCATTTCTTCTGCAGTGACACGGGCAACTTGTTCAAGCAGTATTGGATTCCAGCTAGCAGCAAGTGCCAGTTGTGTTGGAAAAATAGTAGCACCTTTCCAGAATGAGTGGCCATGGATACCATCCTCGCCAATGAGCAGGGGTATGCCCAATCGATTCTGGGCAGCGAGATCTATAGCCCGATTGACTTTCGCCCCAAGTATGTGAAGAATGGAACCGGGTTGTAGCGTGTTAATGAACGAAAGGTCCTCGCTACGTGCGTCCAACATCATGAGTTGACCAACTTTGTCCTCCAGGGTCATTCGTCCAAGCAAATCTGCGACACGTTCGTCAATTGTTAGTGATGGATTGCGGTAAGCAGGTGAAAATTTTAAGGAAATATCTGACATTAGATGCTCCTGAATTTAGAAATATACTTCGACTTTACTGGAGATTTCTTAATCATCGTGGTCTTATTTGAAATTTTAGCATAGTGTTTGGACACAAGAATGGGATTTTACTGCGATGTTTAATAGTCGATAGAATTATTGTCAACCTACAAAATCAAAAAAAGTATCTTGAACTTCCAGCTCCACAGCCTGTCTATAGAAAATAACCAGCACGAAACGCAACGCCAAGTCCTGAACGATCTGAAAAATACTTTGGTAGGGTCTGCACTAATGTGATGGGATCCATCAATACACATAACACAGGACAAATCAGGATTGAGTTTACATTCCAAAGTTGGAGTGATATTAGGAAAAAAAAATAAGCCCTCGCCCAAACCCCAGGTCTACATGCAAACAATTAAGACACTTAGATCACGCATTGTGTCGAAGGGCAACTATGAATCTGATTTGTCCATGGATCAAAGTAATTTTCAAAAATATCAAATAAAGAATTTTGAACAAAATTTAATCAGTTGAATTTCGATCTAAGTTATAATCGAATAAATCTATTTTAGGCCTAAATAATTATATTACTCTTTTCGTCTCAGGAAACTGGTTGTCGAACAAACCTCAAACTAATTGGAAATTAATAATTCGCTGGATCGGCACCCTTCTTTCGGTGCTCTTGATGGTTTACCTGATCATAACTGCCGGAATCGATGAAATAATTCATTCGTTGGGCAAGTTGTCTTTTGGAACTATTCTGGCGGTCACTGGTTTAATTTTTCTTTCTCGTATTGCCACTTTCGCTCGCTGGCATGTGTTATTGCAAATTGATAAAATTCAGGTCAATTGGCGAGACAGCTTGAGATTAACATTTGCAGGTCTTTTCGCAGCTAATTTTCTTCCCTCCACAATTGGAGGAGACGTTGTTCGATTAGCCGGGGCAATAAGGATTGGCGTGGGTGGTTCTTTGGCAGCTGCATCTCTGATCGTTGACCGCCTGGTTGGAATGGCCGGGATGGCATGTGCATTACCATTTGCCATCACCCCTTTCTCAGCTCTCATGAATATTAATAAATCTTCCATACACGGTGTCAGCCAAACCTTTGGATTCGTGATGAGCAGTAAGGTTTTTTGGAGAAAGATTAAAGAAGTATTTTCGAAAATCATGCAAGCTTTGGCCTATTGGTATCGTCACCCCAAGTATCTTATTCTGGCCTTTTTGTTTACTTTTATTCATATGATATGCATATTTCTAATTATTCAAATCCTGGTTATCGAAATGGGAGAGTCGATATCTTTTTGGAAATTAGTTGGATTGTGGAGTTTGACATATTTTATTTCGCTGATGCCAATTTCAATTAATGGAATTGGATTGCAAGAGGTATCAATAACTAGTGTTTTTCAGCTTTTTGGTGGATTAACACATGCAACCAGTTTGAGCATTGCACTTATTTGTAGAGCTTTATGGATCATCGGCAGTTTGCCCGGCGCATTTTTTGTTTCCAGTATTTTAAGCGGAGACACCTATACGGAATTATCCAAAAATAAAAATGTGGATTCTT
Organism: Chloroflexi bacterium HGW-Chloroflexi-8; assembly: GCA_002841995.1. Classification (GTDB taxonomy): domain Bacteria; phylum Chloroflexota; class Anaerolineae; order Anaerolineales; family Anaerolineaceae; genus UBA6170. The sequence continues at coordinate 14,721 of PHBS01000013.1, read as the reverse complement.
AAACATGCAAATTCGATCTGAAAATTTCTGGCGTTATTTTGGATTTGTTTTTCTTTTTCTCTCTGTTTGGTTCTTTTTTGTTCAAAGATCTGCCTTGCAAGCTCTGGCTACCGAACCGATAACATCCCTTCAACAAAAAAATTTACCTTCAACCGGGGTTGCTCAGATTTTTATTATTCTGGCTATTATTCTTTTAATTTCTACTTTTGTTTTCAAACCTGGTTTGAAAAATAGTCGTCAAATCTTAATTCCTCGTTTTGTTAGCTGGGGACTTACTCTCGTTTTACTCTTAGGAACCACCGTTTACTTATTTTTAACCCCTCATACAGCTCTTTGGAATGGTACTGGTCGGATGGCTTTATATGTGTTAATTTGTGGAGCTTGTACCTGGATTTTAGCGAAGAGCAATGATTATAAAAATCCGGTAAACAATTTTATCGTGCTCTTATTAATTGCAGGTGTTCTATATCGTATCGGGATTTTTTTACCCGAGATACAAACCTATCCTTTTTCTTTAGGATGGTCAGAAAGCAGTCGCTATTACAATGCCTCATTGTATTTTTCTAAAATGATCTATGGATCAAATTACCCACTACCAGTTTTACATCCATCCCGATATCTAATGCAATCTGTTCCTTTTCTCTTTGCACCCCAAAATATTCTCGTGCACAGAATTTGGCAGATCTTTCTGTGGATTGGAATGACTTTATTAGGTGCATATAGCGTCGCCCGACGCATTTCCAATAAAAACCAATCAGATCTGGTTGCATTGACCTTTTGGTTGTTTTTGTTCTTTTTTCAGGGCGCAGTCTATTACCATTTAATGGGGTGTGTCATTCTCGTGATGTTGGGTTACAACAAGGATTCATTTTGGAAAACCTTGGTTTTTGTTCTACTCTCCTCAATTTGGGCCGGAATAAGTAGAGTCAACTGGTATCCTGTCCCAGCATTATTAGCTGTCAGCATTTATTTGTTAGAAGAACCTGTTTTAAACCGAAATTGGATCATCTATCTGAAGAAACCGGCAATATGGGCTGTTTCTGGTTTCGTTACCGCTTATTTATCCAATCGAATTTATGCCTTGCTCTCAGGTAATGACGTTTCTCAATTCTCCTCAAGTTTTTCTTCCTATATGATCTGGAGCCGTTTATTACCCAATTCCACTTACACACCAGGTATCATACTTGCTTTTTTGTTGGTTTCATTACCCTCCGTAATCCTAGCCTGGATAACTATCCGACACAATGGATGGAAATATTACTGGCATTGGGTACGTGTTTTGGGACTTACAGCCATCCTAGCAATATTTGCACTGGGAGGAATCATCGTCAGTGTGAAGATTGGCGGTGGTGGCGATTTACATAATCTGGATGCATACCTTGTTTTCCTTGCAATAATTTCCACCTATCTGATTTTTTACCGCTATGTTCCACAATCAGATTACATTGAAAACAAGATCAAAATTCCATTCTTATTATTGATACCGGTTCTATTTGTACCACTATATTTTACTTTTCAAAATGGCGTCTCCTGGAACATCAAAGATACCCAATCCGCGAAAGCAAATGTTCAATTACTCCAAAAAGGATTGGATGTCCTGAAGAATGAACTTCCTGGTCCAATCCTCTTCATCTCTGAGAGACAACTGCTATCATTTGGAAATATTCACGGCATTGAATTGGTTCCGGATTATGAGAAAGTTTTTCTCATGGAAATGGTGATGGCAAATAACAAACCATATCTGGATAAATTTCATCAAAAACTTGAGCAAGAAACATATTCAGCAATTATCATTGATTCACTAAGTGAAATTATTCAGGATCCAGAAGATTCATTTTGGGTGGAGAATAACCTATGGGTAGATAAAGTAATTCTACCTCTACTACAATACTATGAACCGGTTTACACATTACAGGATCGAAATGTTAATGTTCTCATTCCACGCGGAAACGAAAAAATATTTGATCAGCTAAAAAAACTTGCTCCGTAATTCTGGAACGTTTTAATAACTCAAAATAAAGATCGTAAAATAAATCCCATAAACAAGGTTATCACGAATTTCCAACTTTTCAAAAATAATATCAAATCAAACATTACATCAATTACTACCTGACAAAAAGATCATTAAAAATTATGGATCTAAATTCTAAGGTCTCCTCAGGAAATTAATTAATCTTAGTACCTATTAACTTTCTTTCAATTATTCATTTCAAATCATTCCTCATCACTAAAATTGTTACACGTTTTTCGAACAATACTTGACTTGGAGTTGATTCCAGGTGCTAAACTATTAGCAAAAAGTGAGTATATGTAAATTGCAGATTTCAGTGAAAATATGTCACCTCTTCGGAACCATTGCGCTACTTCGAAAGTGTTGGATTGATCCCACAGGTGCATCGAACTGAAGGTGGTATCCGGAAAATGACGAAACAGATCTTTAAAAGGTTGATTTTATTAAATATATGCGGAAAACTGGTTTTCCCAGTGAAGTATTGATTGATTATTTCGGATTAGTTCAACAGTATGAAATAACAAAAGAAGCTCGTCGAGATATTTTAAAAGAGCATTGTGAGCAGCTTTCAACAAAGATAAAAGAAATACAAATTACTTTGGATTAATTGGACTATAAAATTTGGGAGTATGAAGATACACTTTTGAAAAAAAAGAAAGAAATGGTCAAAATTGAAATTTAATTACAGAATAAATATAAGGGTGATTTTTGGTCATTTTGAGATTACCTGATTAATCGAAAGATAGGAGAATCGAAAATGCAAAAACGTCAATTTGGAAACAACAATTTGGAGGTCTCTGCCATTGGGCTTGGATGTATGGGAATGAGCCGTTCCTTTGACCCGGTCCCGAACAGGCAGGAGATGATCGCGCTGATACGGAAAGCCTTTGATCTCGGGGTTACTTTTTTTGACACAGCAGAAGTCTACGGCCCGTATGTAAATGAAGAGCTTGTGGGTGAAGCGCTTGCTCCGTTCCGTGATCAAGTCGTGATTGCGACAAAATTTGGTTTCGGATCTGACTCCAGCGGAAGGTTAAATCCAACTGTGCTTAATAGTCAGCCGAAGCACATTCAGCATACCGTTGAAGGCTCACTCAAGCGACTGAGGACCGAAACCATCGACCTGTATTATCAACATCGGGTCGACCCGAATGTTCCAATTGAAGACGTTGCTGGTGCAGTGAAAGATTTGATTCAGGCTGGCAAGGTCAAACATTTCGGTCTCTCTGAAGCCAGTGCATCAACAATCCGGCGTGCTCACAAAGTCCAGACGGTGACAGCTGTTCAAAGCGAATATTCGTTGTGGTGGCGACTACCGGAAGAAACAGTAATACCAACTTTGCAAGAGCTTGGGATCGGCTTTGTTCCGTTCAGTCCACTTGGGAAAGGCTTTCTCACTGGTAAAATAAATGATAAAACAACATTCAACACCTCTGACTTACGCAGTCGAATTCCTCGTTTCTCATCCAAAAACATGAAGGTGAATCAAATCCTCGTGGATCTTCTTGGCGAAATTGCAGAACAGAAACAAACAACCCCTGGTCAGATCGCGCTCGCCTGGCTGCTAGCCCAGAAACCGTGGATTGTTCCAATCCCGGGTACAACCAAACTTTCGCGTTTTGAGGAAAATATTGAAAGTGTGAATGTCGAGCTATCACCTGCCGATCTGCAAGAAATTAAAAATGCTGCGTCAAAGGTTGAGGTGCTAGGAGCTCGTTATCCAGAAGAACAGGATAAGTTAACTGGACTGTGACCAGAAATCATTAATCTGTATTACAAAAAAGGAGAATTACCAATGAGCCTTTGGACAGAAAATGAACTTGATAAGATTGGAAATGCTGATGAATTGCAGATCGCATCCCTACGTCAAAATGGAACCCTCCGAAACCTGGTGACAATTTGGGTTGTACGTGTCGATGATGAGCTCTATATTCGATCTGTCAATGGCCGCTCATCAGTCTGGTTCCGTGGTACTCAGACTTCCCGCAGCGGTCAGATAAAAGCAGGTGGTGTGGATAAAGATGTTACCTTTATAGATGTTTCCGATACTGATATCATTGATCAGATCGACAATGCTTATCTTACTAAATACAAGCGCTACCCAGCACAATATGTTAATCCCATGCTAGTACCTAAAGCACAAGCCGCGACAATTAAACTGGTTCCAAAGTAAATATTTGTAGCAAAAAAAAATTCAACCGGCGCCATCCTGACTACAAGATTCTATCAAATCAAATTAGCTCACGTTTCAATTTCAAAATTAGAGGATAGGAGTAAATATGGAATACGTTCGATTTGGATCAACTGGCCTAAAAGTTTCCCGTATTTGTCTGGGTTGTATGAGTTACGGAATTCAGTCAGAGCACTGGCAATGGGTGCTGGATGAAGAGCAAAGCCGGCCATTTATTAAGCACGCACTGGAGTTAGGTATCAATTTCTTTGACACTGCGGATGTCTATTCAAATGGGTCTAGCGAAGAAATTGTTGGTAAAGCCTTAAAAGATTTCGCTTCACGGGAAGAATTGGTCATTGCCACAAAAGTCTACGCTGAGATGGGTAAAGGTCCCAACGATCGAGGTCTCTCCCGTAAACATATCTTCAGCTCGATTGATGCCAGTCTAAAACGTCTGAGAACAGATTATGTCGACCTGTATCAAATCCATCGTTGGGATTATGACACGCCGATCGAGGAAACACTTGAAGCATTGAATGATGTGGTACGGGCTGGTAAAGCCCGTTATATCGGCGCATCTTCAATGTACGCCTGGCAATTTGCCAAAGCACTTTTCACCTCAGATCTGCATGGATGGACTCGTTTTGTTTCCATGCAACCGCATTACAACCTGGTTTACCGGGAAGAAGAACGGGAAATGCTTCCACTCTGTCAGGACCAAAAGATCGCTGTGATCCCCTGGTCGCCATTAGCTGGAGGGAAGCTGGCGCGTAAGTCATCACATTGGCAAAATGAAACGCTTCGTTCTCGCTCAGAAGGGTTCGGCAAACGATATTCCTCGGACATAGATTTGATAACTGCTCAAAGGGTAAGTGATGTGGCTGAAAACCGCGGTCTACCGATGGCACAGGTGGCTCTAGCCTGGATGTTGTCTAAAGCATTTATTACCGCCCCAATCATAGGTGCCACCAAACCTCATCACCTGGAAGACGCTGTCGCTTCTTTATCAGTTCAACTTACTCCGGACGAGATCCGACTTTTGGAGGAGGCATATCAACCTCGCCCAATAATGGGTCATATGTAATTTCAATAAAGCTGGTTTGTTGATCACTTAAAATTCGATATTATATACATCCATTATTGTTGAAACGCAAACAATTGGAATAATGGGGTAATCCCCAACCAGGACAATGTTCAAAAGTCTAATACGCATGGTCAGACTTTTGGTGTGATTATTATTTGTACCTTAAAACACAACTTAACTGCCAATTTGTAACAGCATTGAGAAAACAGGTAGCCTCAATATTTTTTTAAAAAAAGCGATCACACAGCACAAGATAGAATTCTTTCACGGATTGCGTTGATTACGAGTGGATCCAATGGATCTCCGAATGCGCCCATATTTATTACCTGGATACTTCGACTGATTTTGGCTTTTTTTATTGCATTCGGGACATCAATTTCACTATGTAACGAAGCAGCACTAATACTGGCCGAGAAAACCAAAATCTTTGAAATGTTGTTTCTGGTTAAAGCGTGTAATCCTTCTTCAATGGAAGGATTCTTGAAACTCATCCAGGCAGAAAAAATGTTTTCGTCTTTGTAACCCTGACTGACAAAAGTCTGTTTGATTCCATCCCGGTAGAGATTTTCCTGCTCCGTTTGAGTCGGATAAATTCCATCCCAGGCTTTCGGTTGTCCATGTCCAACCAGCAGGATTCCAATTTGATCTCTATCGGTGTTCCCGCGGGCAACCTCGGCTTTTTTAATGAAATGTTCTCTTAATATGGATGAATTCCACAAAGGTTCAGCCATTTTAACGATCACACCATATTTTTCTGGATCCAGCGCTGCCACCATCTCTTGGCCTGCCAGTGTATGGCTTGATATTGTAATGAAAATCGGAAGCAGAATAATTCGATCCGCACCTTCATTGATGGCCTTGATTACCATTTCATCAGGGCGCGGATTGCTATCCAGGAAAGCAAGAAAAAATCGATACTTTGCTTTTTCAGTTTCGGAAAAAGAAGCCTGTAGTGCACGAAATATGTAGCCATGGATCTGATTATGGGAACTTCCACCTGCTTGTAAGTATTCCTTTCTGATACCGTGGAAAAAGAATGGACGAAAGGGGAAGGGTATAAATGGTACGTTATCATGGTCAAATTCACGAATCGTTTCCAACCAGGGAAATGGATCGTATCCGGGTGGTTCTCCGTGAGTGAAGTAAATCACCGCTGTGTGACCCAAACCGTTTTCTCCTGGTTGACGGGTAAGCATTGGTAAATCACGATTTTCATTTTGATTGAGAAAGCCTAATGTCGAACCTAAAAAACCACCGATGAAAAAAACCAAACCAAAGATGATCACTAAGAATAATTGCGGCGATGTGAAAAAGATCACCGCCCAAGCTATTGCCCCACCGAGTAGAATCAGGAAAAGAAATAGAAAGAAGCTCATCCTTAAGGGAGATGAGACCAGAAACAGGACCAAAAGGATTCCTGTCAGAGTAGATAAAATTGCCATGACCGCCCAGGGCAGTAAATCCATATTGAGCTCGACCTCCAACAATCTTGATTTGATTTTAAAATTTAATAAAATATTTATGTTGAACGCAAGTAGACTCCAGCCATACATTAAACAAAAAAAGTAATGTTATAGGATATTCCTATTGACGGAAATTTTATATATAAAAATTATAATCCTGCCATAAAATAAACCGTATAAATCCATTTTCCAAATCTTAATTCGGGATGTGAATGGGATCAGTACCTGGAAATCATATGAAAGCTTTTCGTAATTGGGTCTTGTGAAAATTTACGTTTTAGAACCCAATTGAATATGGAGGATCTCAGTTTTTTTGATCTTACCTGTAAATGCCACATTCATATTTTTAATTTTTACAAAATCCTAATCATTTAATCCCTTACCATCCAGAATTTGCTCTATATGTTTTTCAATCCTTGATTCCCGGGTTATCGATTGTTTAGGTGCAGAAAAATAAAGAAGGTATGCTCTCTGCCTTCCGGGTGTCAATGCATAAAAAGCAGTAGCCAAATCAGGGATTTCTTCTAATTTTTTAAGAAATTCATCCGGTATGCTGAATTCAGTGGCCTTTTTAAAATTCACTTTCAATCCGGATTTTTCAACTTCAATGGCTTCTTGAATATAAGTTTTCAAGATTGGTTCCAACTCAACAATTTCCTGAAGGTTGGTGAACCGAACCTGGCGGGCTGCCTGTACATTTTCGGTTTGTTGAATCAAAATTCCATTCGTATCCTTTAGCAATGCACCTTTGATAAAGAGTAATGCACAGTATTCTTTAAAAACGTGAATTAATACGATGTTGCTCTTTTGAAATGTGTAACATGGAACTCCCCACTTCAATTCCTCAGTCAAAGGTAAATCAAGAATAATCGTTCGCAATTTCTTAATTTCCGCTTGCCATTTTTCTTCATTAGTAAAATAGAAATCAACCTTAGGATTCATAAAATTCTTTTCCTTTTTGAGTTAACTTTTAATAAGCTTCAAATCGTAATTCATGGCTTCTAACTTTTTATGATACATCACTTCCGGATGATGGCACATCATCTCAAGTGTCATTCTCAAAATTCCCATTACATCCCATTTCGGGTGGTTAAATTCCTGATCTTTTTTAAGACTGTATACAACTTTATATTTTCAAGTATGTTATTCAATTTTACTTGCAATAAAATTCGCGATTTTTTCCAGGCTGAGTTTTGTTTCCGGAATAATCGGGATGATTTGAAACACATGAAACAATCCCTGCCAAAAATCAATTAGGATCTCAATTTCTGCCTGACGGGCTTTTTCGACGAATTGTTGGACTTGGTCTAAAAGAATTTCATTTGTACCCACTTGAATTAACATCGGAGGCAAACCCTGTAAATTTGCAAATATTGGCGAAATCAGTGGATTAGAGGAATCAGATTGACCTGCATAATAGCTCGAGTAAGTGCTTAGAATTTCAGGATTTAAAATTGGATCGTTATTGTTATTGCTTTTTTTACAAGTGTAAGACAGATTTACCCAAGGAGAGATGCAAACGGCGCAGGCAGGAAGAGGCTTGTTCCTATCCCGAAGTGAAATCAGAGTGGCAATCGCCAAACCACCTCCGGCGGAATCTCCAGCTATAACGATATTTGATGGATCATAACCTTTTGATATTAACCAACTATAGGCTGCTAAGGAATCTTCCAATGCCGCAGGAAACTGGTTTTCAGGAGCAAGGCGGTAATCAATTGCCAATACTTTAATTTGACAGGCTTTACCCAACCTCGCGAGAAATTCCCGATGGACATTGACGGATCCTACAGCATAAGCACCCCCGTGAAGATAAAGAATGATACCTTTCTTTGTACTCTCTCTATCGATTAATTCCGCTCGAATTCCATCTATGTTTTGATCTGTGATGATGACATCGCTTTGAATCTTAAAAAACCTGGCTGTTTTTTCCTGCCTTGATCTCTGTTCTGCGATCGATCCATTGGCCCAGCTGAAAGCCCGGAGCTGAAGAATCTTCATCATGATTTTTGCTTGAATACTGGTCATAACCGACCTTATTATTTATCCGCTAATAATCGTTGCAGGTCACCAATCACTTCTAGCCCTGCATTTTCGCCAATTCCCTCAAAAAGAACAGCACCTTTCAATGTCTCAAGCCTCACGTGAATCGAAGCATTCAGTGTTTCCATCACTCGCTTCCCCATATCCAGAGGTGTGGGACCACGCAGTAAACCACCATGAGAACGAACAGCTTTCAACCGCAAACGGTGAGTGCGGTTTCGTAACACCCAGGCTACCTGATCTTCAGAAATTTCAAGAGATTCAATTTTACTGCTTCGATAAGTGGTGAATCGATATAGCTCACCTTCCAACCAAAAGCCGACAATAAAACCCTTGAAGCTGTTACCTATCCATGGAATTTCTGCTACAGATGCTGTGATGCAAGCGGAATTATTTAAAAAATGGTTGCTTTGAAACCATACCCATGCTGAAGGAAAGCTTTTGCCCCAATCCTTTTCAATGTACCCACGACCTCCGCTGAAATCCATTTCTTTTCCGTTGAAGGTAATTTTGCCTGAAATTGAGTGATCAAAACTTAGCACACCATGGTAGCATTCCATACCCGGAACCCAGGCGTACCACCCCATAACACCAGGAGAAAGAAAAGTCACCGGCCAGGGATTTAATTTGCCAAAATTAATTTCACCAAATAATTGACCCTCAGGTTGCTTGACATCCACCAGAAGACGAGTTGAATCAAATTCATTCTTGCCGATTTTTAATTTAAATTGTGGAAACTCTGCCTGGAATTGATCGTATGGGAAGGTGAAGTATTCTGTTTTTCCATCCGAGCCATCAATTATTTGCACAAAAGCATGTGCATCCTTGCCAAGAATGACACCCGGAATGATTGCAATTTTGCTTTTTTCGTCCAGGCTAACCAATTTAAAGTACCAACCCTCAAAAAATGGAGGCTTTTGATGAGAGCCATGGTATGTGGCAGGGTTGAGTACTGCTCGAAATCGCATTTCTGATTTACCTCATCATTTTCTTTTTTATTCCGATATATTTTATCAATTAAGTTTCTGTCATTAGAAAGAAGAATTAAATCCACCATAAAGATTTTTAGGTGTTACCAGCCTAACGTTTACCGATTTCCTTAATAACTTTATCTGCAGCAATTTTTCCAGTAATGAAAGAAATTGGTAGACCGCTTGGGCTATATGTCCATTGACCTGCCTGAAATATTCCTGGAATTGGGGTTTTAACCGCATTCATGATCTTTGGAATTCGGCTTTCTGCAGGGATCGGTTTGTTATTAAGTGCCCATCCAGTGATTGCACCCATGAAGTTACCAGAGTATTTTTCCAGGGTGAGTGGCGTTGAGGAGAACTGATGAATGATTTTCTGAGCGATTCCTGGGTATATGGACGCATTCAATGTCTCAATTATGAGGGTTTCACAGTATGTTTTAAAATCTTCATACCACCCATCACGCTCAATGGACTTGGTGAGGTCATAATCAAATAAAACACTAATGATCAAACCCGTTTTGTTGGCTGGGGCTAGCGAATCATCTCTCAGAACGGGACAGGAAATTTCGTAGGTTGTCAACGCAAAAAATTTTTCAAGCCATTTCTCAATTGTCTCCCGGTTGTTGGTTTTTGGGATCTCACCCGCTTCAGATTGACCTAGTCGACTGGGGGTATAAAAGAAGTGTTCAGTAGCAATGGCAGAAAAATATTCTTTTGGCAGATCCAAACCCAGAAACAATGTAAAGACCGAATCATTTCCCGTCTTTTCCTGAAGCTCTTGCTGTCTTGCGCTAATAGACTGGCTAATTTTGTGATCTGTAATATTCTCAAGGTTGATGATTCGGTACAATAAATTCAGATCTGCTGCCCAAATCAAGCGCTCATATTCATAAACATTACCTTGCGAATCCCAGATCGTCTTTGTATCGGGATCCACACTTCTAATCTCTGAATTTGTTTTTATTTCGCCCTTGTGAGATTCAATAAAAGAAACCAACCTTTGGGGTAACTTTCCGGTTCCACCCATCGGGTAAAAATAATCAATATAAAGTTTTAAGTAACTCAGGGCAAAGAAAGCTGGTGTATCATGGAAAAAGTGCTGGCTGATAATATCCAGCAAAGCCTGATTTTGGGTATATTTTTTTAAGAAATCAACAACTGGCTCGCTCAAAGCTGATATTTTTGGGGCAGTAAAAGCATATTTAAAAACCCAGGGTAGGACAACCTTGGCCATGTACGCTTGATCTTTCTTATAATCGAGAAATATCGGATTATCAATACCATATTGGACATCCATATAGTGCATAATTTTCTGGATTTCATGGATTATTGTGTTTATTTCCTGCGTGTTTTCAGGATAAAGAGAACATAAAAGCGATTGATAGGCAGTAATATCCTCTTCTGAATTTACATTGATCACTTTATTTTCAATTCCAAGAGAAATGTGGTTTTTAACAAACTCGATATTTATTCCCAGTAATTTCAACATGGGGAACATTGCACCAGAATTCTCCATCGCACGGATACCACCATCATAAGTAAATCCATCGCGTTCGAATGAATTAACAAGTCCGCCGCATTTATTCTCTTTTTCACATAACAGTACTTGATAACCGGCTTTGGTTAAAAATGCTGCTGCAGTTAATCCAGAAATCCCGCCTCCCACGACAATCGCATCGTATTTCATTAGATCTCCTTAAAGTGGTGATAAGTTAAGCTGTGTTTTTAATTATCATCTTGATATTTCTGTACAAAAAGAATGGCTTGTACAATTTTCATAAACCATCCTTTTCACTTAATCCGGTCATTTCTTCACTGATTTTCCAGATTTTTGTACTGAGTGAGCGATCTACAGCGTACTTGGCAGGTTTTTCATCAATCGTCAGGTTAAAAAATCTTCCACTTACGTTTGCCATTTCTGGAGCCGCAGCATGAAAATAGATCGCATTTCCGGAAATTTCGGGATCTTTTAACATCCACCAAAGAAAGTATCTTTTGTATAAACGATAGATTAGCTCATTATTCATTCCTATGTTGGTTTTCACTTCGCCAGGATGCACCGCGTTGATCGTAACTCCCGAACCATTAAGTCTGTCTGATAATTCCCAGACAGTAAGCAGTTGTGCAATCTTCGACGCACCATAGCTCTTCAGACCTTGATAATGACGATGCTCCCAATTAAGGTCATCCAGATCGAGACCACCAAATCGGTGACCTTGTGAATTAACCTGGATGATTCGAGCGGGAGCGTTTTCGATTAATTTATTGAGAAGCAATCGGGTAAAAAGAAAAGATGCCAGATGATTTACTGCGAACACCATCTCAATTCCTTCTTCATTGAGCGTTCGGTGAGTGTAATGCACGCCAGCGTTGTTGATGAGCACATCAATTTTTGGGTATTGGTTACAGATCATATCAGCGGCTCTGCGCACGTCTGAAAATCTCGAAAAGTCTGCCTGAATGACATCAATATTAATCGGAAATTGGAGCTGCAGTTCATCTCGAACTGCGGTAGCCTTTTGTGGGTTTCGGCAGACCATTACGATATCTGCTCCACCTTGAGCCAGGTGCTTTGCCGCTTGATACCCTACTCCAGATGTCGAGCCTGTGATAACACAAACTTTACCATCCATGCGGGTTGTTGTGGTTTTTTGATGCATGCGTGAATTTGCAATAAATTGTAGTTCTTCAGGTAATTTCAAGAAGAGTTATCCTTTTTCAGGTAAACAATTAGCCAAATTTATTGTGTAAAAACTTTCGGTACATGCGATGGAACCATGGAATTGCATTGAAAATATCTCCCCATAGATCAAAATAATCCCTTTGGTGGATGATTCGGTTGTCACTTCCTATCGTTAATTTTGTACAGCCATAAACAGGTGTAATTGGGTACTTTTTAAAACTCATTTCCATTTTCCACTGGAAAAACACGATATTGGATTCCATGACGATGGATTGAATTTCCATGTTTAATTGTTCACATCGGTTCGTTAATCGATTGCACATTTGGGTAAATTCTTTAATTCCATCAATCCTTTGAATACTGTCTTCAAAAACAATATCTTCGTGATAATAAGGAAATATATGGGACCAATCAGGTTTCCCATATGGATTGTAAGTTTTCGACCAAAGATGGCGAATAGTATCGACTGTTAATGGTTCAACAATAGTATTGTTTGAGCCCTCAATATTTTGCATCAACAAACAATCACCTATAACAATAAGATAAGAAATCTAATAAATAATTTTACCCGAGATTTCGATTCGGGGTGCTTCTTTATGTCTGTGGTCATTTTTTTCCTGCGGATTCTTGGGGGGATTCTAAATATTCATGCTTTGAGATACTAAAAAAAGAGAAATCATACTATCTTCTTGAAGCAATAACTGAGGCAACGAATTTAGCATTTTCCCCAACACCAATAAGTAGTCCCGATTTTTGTTTATTAAGCCACGGAAGACCAACAAAGAATAATCCCTGGAATTCCGTCACACCACCATTTTGGATTGGAAAGCCATCCTCATCACGAACAGGTAATTTGACCAGGGAGAAGTCAAAATTGTAGCCATTCGCCCAAATAATGGTCGAAATATTGGTTGAATCTAAGTTTATTTCTGTGATCTCTTTTTGAGTAAACCCATCAAGGAAAACAGGTAATTGCTCTTCGGGAACTGACATCCCCGTTCGTAGAACATATTGATCAACCATCTTAACGATCTCACTCTCAAATTTATCTGCTTTGATAAGATTTTCTTTGAGATCCGATGATAAATAAATTGTATTATCATGTATGCTCTGCATTCGTCCGAGCAATTGGACTCCATCACGGGCAAATTTGTGCAAATTTAGTGTCTTGCCACCATCTTTCCCGGAAACATGCGGATTACCTGAAAACTTTGCCTTTGGAGATGGAAGTTTATCAACAGTTCGATCTAAAAAACCACTCAGATTTAACCATTCATATACATCTTTCTCCCGATAACGGCGAGGTGCCCTTCCTGCGCTACCGATACTCAGGTAGACCTTGCGTCCGCTTTGATACAATTCTTCTGCAATCTGGCAACCAGACTGGGCACTACCTACAACCAGTATCTCACCATCTGGCAGTGACACAGGATTTCGATATTCGCTTGAGTGAATTTGGGTAATTCTTTCAGGTATATCGAGCGAAATTGTTTGGGTTTTAGGTTTCTGAAAAAGACCAGTAGCAATTACAACGTTTCTTGCTTCCAAAGTAGAGTCTCCTGTATTCACGCGATATCCACCGGAAAGCTCATTTTGTTCAATTGAGTTTACGCGAACATTGTATTGGATTGGTAGATGGAAATGCTCGACATATTGTTCAAATCTAGTGACGATTTCATCCCGCGCCATAAAACCTTCTGGATCTTTATCTTGATACTCTGCACCTGGCAGCCGGAAAGACCAATTTGGTGTAAGCAAGGTAAAAGAATCCCATCGGTCGTTTCGCCAAACGTTTCCCGCCTTACCAGCCTGTTCTAGTACGACATGCTCCAGACCTAGTTGGGATAAGAAATAGCTGGTGGATAAACCGCCCTGTCCTCCACCAACGATGATTGTTTCTATCTTTGTGACCATGGTCGATCTCCTTCCTGGTAATTTTTTATTGAGAGTCATTGAAACGACATAATCTCTTCAAAAATTGAATTAGTGCTCAGGATTAGCACTAACTTATGTTTGATTTCATTAGCGATTTTTTCACAAATTGAATAAATTCCCCTTTGTGTGCAACCCTTTTCAACCACTTTTTTCACCATATCTCCCGGATAGAGCCAAAAACGGAACAAGCGGGTAACCCATGGCATGATGAAATAGGTCATAATCGGCACCAACACGACCAATGTAATCAAAATTAGTAAAGGTCTTGGAAAACCATGAAAAATAAATGCAATGAGTGTACTGAGACCCAGTAAGGTTGGATAAAGAACCAGAATTGTAAGAATTGCCATTTTGTATC
>PHBS01000012.1 GCA_002841995.1 Chloroflexi bacterium HGW-Chloroflexi-8 | reverse complement strand
GAATGAGGCGAAGATTATTGCTCAGTTCAGGTGATAAGATTTTTAATTGAGCTTTTAATTGTCTCCAAATTGTTATAAAAACAATTGTAATGAATGCATACAAACAAAGTGATAGGATAATTCTAAGTATGAAAACTAAAATACCGGTCATGATGGATCCACTGTCCTTGGTAATTCGGATGTTTTTCCGTGATTGTTTATGGGTCCTGTTCCTTCTTCACCATAGATAATTGTATACCCGGCAAGATTAATAACATCTCCTGGATATAGAGACATCTGATTTACTTTAATGTCATTTACGTACGTACCACTAGTAGAGTTTAGATCAAAAACGACATACTTACCATGAATATATCGAATTTGTGCATGTTCACGACTAATAGCTGGGTGATCAATTACCAGATTATTGTCTTTTCTCCTCCCAATTTGTATCATTCCTCGCTCAAGAGGATATATTTTTTGATTTGGAAGTATCAAAAAGGCTTTGTTTAATAATGTTTCATTAAATGGATTTTCTAGTAATGGTGTCTTATATGCAGATGTTTGTTCGATTATAGAGGGTACAACATAGGAAGAAATTTCAAAATTTTGATTTTTTATTTGTTCATCCGGCATTAATTCAATTGAAAGTGGGCCAGAGAATTGTTGATTGTTTTCCTGAGAAGTTGTAAGCAATGAATTTTTTAATTGACTAATCCAATCACTTTCCTGGTTCAACCTATTAAAATCATCGGTGCTTACTCTGATTGAATAAACATTTGGTAAGGGGTTTCCATTATTTATGGCTGTAGATAGATTTTCCTGAATTTGAGAAATTACAGAAAAGGTTAACGAATCATTTTTTCGACCTGGGAGAAGATGTACAGAACTTTCAACGATTGTCTGGATTTTCTTTTCAAGGAACTCGAGGATACGTTTCATATCTTATAATTATAAATACAATAATTAGGAGCGCAACAATGATAGACAAAAAGCCTGGATATAGAGAAATTCATCATACAGCAGATGCAAAATTGGATGTGTGGGCAGGATCTATCGAAGTACTTTTCTCAAATGCATTAGAAGGAATGTATCAGCTAATCGGAATTTCGTCAAATTTAGCCGGCAATTTTAACTCAGTTGAATTAAGATTTTCTGCAGAGGATCGCGAAGAATTACTAGTGGCATTTCTATCAGAATGCTTATTCTATATATATGAAAAGAGATTATTGCTCGTTATTAAGAAACTTCTGATATTTGAAAACAATTTGATTTGCGAAATGAATTCTTTTCCGATTTCGGATATTGAACGCGAAATAAAAGCAGTTACATATCACAATATTGAAATAAAACAAAATAAAACAAATTTTATTGTTCAACTAACCTTTGATCTTTAAATTTCGGGATTTTAAAATGATTAAGCTTAGCGATTTTAATAAAGTAAATGAATATGAATGGGTGTTATCAAAAGAATTTCGAAAAGATATGAAAGTACCTGTAAAAATATTTAGTTCTCAAAGTTTATTAGAGCGATCTTTTTCGGATTTATCAGTTGAACAAGCAATCAATTCTTCCACACTGCCTGGTTTGCAAGGATCAATAGTCGTCATGCCGGATATGCATCAGGGGTATGGTTTCCCAATTGGTGGTGTTGCTGCATCATCAATAAGTGATGGTGTGGTTTCTCCGGGTGGCATTGGTTATGATATTAATTGTGGTGTTCGTTTGCTTTCGACACAAATTCCAATTGAAATGGCCAAACCCCTATTAAAGAAGTTGGCTATTGCTATCAACCAATTTTGCCCAAGTGGACTTGGTAGTTCTAGTGGAATAAATCTCAATGAGAACGAAATAAAGAAAGTCTGTAGAGAAGGCTCTGGCTGGGCAGTTAATAATGGATTTGGGAGTAAAGACGATTTACTAAAAACAGAAGATAAAGGCTGCTTACCTGATGCTGATTTTGAAAAAATAAGTCCAAGAGCTCTGCAACGTGGGATTCCACAATTAGGAACTCTTGGATCTGGAAACCATTTTATAGAAGTTGATTTTGTGGCAGAGATCTTTGATTCAATTCTGGCTAATATATTAGGACTTCAAAAAGAAAATCTTGTGGTCATGATCCATTGTGGTTCCAGAGGGTTAGGCCACCAAGTATGCACAGATTATGTTCAATTATTCCAAAGAGCTGTCATAAAATATGGCATTCAAATACCAGACAGAGAATTGGTTTGTGCGCCTATTGAATCAAATGAGGGAAAAAATTATCTGGCAGCCATGCGTGCAGCAGCTAATTATGCTTTTTGTAATCGTCAAGTGTTGGCATATATGGTAGAGCGAGCTTTTGAACAAGTTTTTGCTCCAGTAACCAAGAATTGGCATCTTTTTCAAGTGTATGACATAGCACATAATATTGGAAAATTTGAAACTCATTTGGTAGATGGAAAAAAAATAAAGGTTTGTGTTCATCGAAAAGGCGCAACACGTGCATTTGGACCGGGTGAACCAGAATTGCCTGATGTCTATCGAGATTTTGGGCAGCCAGTTTTGGTGCCTGGGAGCATGGGTACATCCTCGTGGGTTTTAATGGCTAATCACGCCAGTATGGAAAAATCATTCGGCTCTTGTTGTCATGGTGCTGGCCGATTAATGAGTAGGCAAAAAGCGAAGAAGAGTTTCCGGGGAGATCATCTCATCCAGGAATTGGAAAATCAGGGAATTCAAATTCAGGCAGGATCGTTATCTGGTCTGGCAGAAGAGGCACCTTCTGCCTACAAAAACGTGGATGAAGTCATAAAAGTGGTAGTAGGTGCAAATATCGCGAAAAAGGTTGCTAAAGTAAAACCAATCACAGTTGTTAAAGGCTAAAGATCGAAAATATCTTTTTGTATATCGCTGATTGGAGCTATTTTTGCATTTGTGAGTTGGATTAAATTTTCAGTTTTTATTTTAAGGTTTAATCCCCGTTGGCCCGCAGAAATGTGAATTTCTTCAAATTTTTTTACAGATTCATCAATCAAAACCTGGAAACCCTTATTGATTAATGCCAGGGGTGAAATTCCACCTGCCTGTAATCCTGTAATTGTCTCCGCTTCACTTTCAGTAGGTAGAACAACTTTCTTTTCACCAATGAAATCCGCAATTAATTTTAAATTTACAATTCGGTTTCCAGGTAAAACGGCCAAAATATGTTTACCTGGTTTGTTTCTTTTTACAACGATTGTTTTACATACTTTTTCTATTGAAACTTCAAGTAATTCTGCCGTTTTGAGAGAACCAAGTTTTTCTTTTGGTAGTTCATATAATTCAAAGGGTATTTTTTTGGATGTCAACATTCTAGTTACATTATTAAAAACCATGCTTTTTTTATCCATTTGGTTTTTGTACATAAATTGGATTGCTGAAGATCCATCCACGTTTTTTTCCGAGATATTGAATATAGCATTCAACACGATAAACGCCCGGTTCGTTAGCCACGAAAGTGCATAATTCCTGGTTCATCCACTGCTTAATGATTCTTCCATTACAAATTAATCGACATTCTACTCTTTGGGGTATTCTTATTTGAAATGTCACACTGGATTCAAGTTCAATCTCATCTCCCATTTGGGCATTTGAATGAGACCCCTGGGCAGAAAAACGGAACCCCTTTGTCAGGGCGGGGTAATCATAACCGATGAATACATTACCTTGATAAAAGGCATTTAATATCATTTGTTTATCCGAATTGATGTTTCCACACAATTCATTTGGAACAAGGATATGTGTATTTACACATCGAAAATCATACTTGTATGGGAATATTGTTTTTAAATATCCCCCTTTTTTCATTTTCAAAGCATGGGAATCAGAACCACCGATCCCGACAATTTTGCGATTGGGACGGGTTAACGAATCCCACTTTTGGATTGTGTTTGAGTTTGGCTGATGTGGATAAAATTGCGGAAAGAATACATGAAATAATAACTTAAGCCAATTTGGTGATACAGATTTTAGCTCACTTAAATGATTCCATATTTCGATTCCATGAAACCCACTAATACTCCAATCCACCCATGAAATATCAGGTTCCCCAATTATTTTTAAATCATGCTCAAATGGATGTGCAATAAAAGTCAATCCTCCAGCCAGTTTTGCTTTATTAATTAATAATTGTGGATCGTAAGCATATGAACTTAATTCGGTACCATGGCCAATGACAAGTAAATGATTTTTTTGAGGCTGTCGATTGCGATCATGGATTTCTTCTCCAATTAGCAACAACAACCTTTGATCGCCTTTTCGATAATAGGATTCAGCATTTTTGACGAGAACGTTATGGTCAGTGACGATGACAACATCGATACCTGCATCTAATCCCGCATTGGCAATTGATTTAAAAGTGCCACTTCCATCCGAATAAGTGCTATGAATATGTATATTCGTAATTAATTCATTCATCGCAATAGTTGACGATTTTCCCTTTTGACCGTTATAATGTGACCTGCTTTACGAAATTATTCCGAATTGGTATTAAATCTGGAGGACAGGCATGATTACATATGTAGACATTGCTTTGATTATAACTTCGATTGCACTCATCGTCAGTGTAATTCTTCAAAACAAAGGTGTCGGATTAGGCGGTTTTACTGGAACCGATTCAAGCAGTGTTTTTACTGCGCGTCGTGGTATCGAGAAGACGATTTTTTATATCACAATTGGACTGAGTATATTATTTTTTGTCTTAACTTTAGTTGCGGTTATAATTCGTAATTAAGGACATTCCTTTATTTCCTATTTATAAAATTTGACCATCCAGGGCGATTCGGAACTTAAGTGATGGTCGCCCTGTTTTGATACATTAAAGCTTATGAAAAAACTACGCTGGCAATTACTGATAATTTTTTTGACAGGACTTGTTGTTGGAATTCTCTTGATAAGTGAACAACCCGAGAGAGAAACGCCTTTAGCAACAGTTGAACCACAATCTGGTGGGGTTTATGTTGAAGCACTGGTTGGGGAATTCCAAAGATTAAATCCCGTTCTGGATTTTTATAATCCTCCAGATCAAGATCTAGATAGACTTTTATATAGTAGTCTTGTCACGTTCAAAGAACGTGGCATTCCGCAAGGAGATTTGGCTGAATCGTGGGGAATTTCAAAAGATGGGACGGTCTACAACTTTACACTTCGTTCAGATGCACAGTGGCACGATGGCTCTCCGGTTATAAGCGATGACATACTTTTTACAATTAACCTTTTACGGGAAGGAATAGGCGTTGTTCCGGAAGATATCCGTAATTTTTGGAACGAAATTGACGTTAAAACTCTTTCTGAAACAAAAATGCAATTCTCTCTTCCCGAACCCTTTGCACCATTTTTGGATTATTTGTCTTTTAGAATTCTTCCTTCCCACTTACTCGGGAATTTAAGTTTCGATGAAATCTTGAATTCCAGCTTTAATTTACAGCCGATAGGTAGCGGACCATACAAATTTGGAAGCTTGGTTGTTGAAGGCGACCAAATACTTGGGGTTGTACTCAATTCTAATGAAGATTATTATGGCGAAAAACCATTTATAGATCAATTAGTATTTCGATACTATACAACTTCTGAAGATGCTTTTTTAGCTTATAAAGATGGTCAAGTTCAAGGAATCAGCTCGGTTGAAAACACAACATTATCAGAAGTGTTAAATGATTCTCAACTTTCAATTTATTCTGCCCGAAAACCAGAATTATCGATGATTCTTCTAAATCTAAATAATGAACAGGTACCTTTTTTCAAAGACCCCGTTATTCGTAAAGCGTTATTAACTGGATTGAATCGACAAAGAATTATTGATCGCGTTTTGAATGGTCAGGCTATTATTGCAGACGGGCCAATTCTTCCTGGAACATGGGCGTACTATGAAGGGTTGGAATCCATCGCTTTTCACTCTGAAAATGCAATCGAAATGTTGAAAGAAAATGGGTATATTCTCAGTGGTGAAGAGGGTGGGGTTCGAGCCAAAGACAAGGTCGAACTAAGATTTGAACTTTTGTATCCAGATACTGAAGAACACCGCAAAATTGCCGAGATGATTCAGGTGGATTGGGAAAACCTGGGTGCTATTGTGGATATTCGAGCAGTCCCTTACGAAGAATTAATCAAGAATCACCTCGAGCCAAGAGATTTCCAGGCAGTTTTAATCGATCAAAATCTTGCAAATACACCCGACCCTGATCCATATCCATTTTGGGATCAAGTTCAGGCTACGGGTGGTCAGAATTATTCTCAATGGGATAGCACAGTTGCAAGCGATTATTTAGAACAAGCTCGTGTTACAACCAATCTGATTGAAAGGGCATCTCTTTATCGAAATTTCCAGGTGGTTTTTGCTGAGGATTTGCCTGCATTACCGCTCTTTTATCCAGTCTATACGTTTGCAGTGTCCTCTCAAATCAACGGAATTCAGATCGGCCCACTTTTTAGCTCAAGTGATCGTTTTATGACAGTCTCAGATTGGTTCATAGCAGGTCCTCAAGTACAAAATCAATCCATAGGTGGAACAGCAACACCGGAGGAATGAATATGTGGAATTGGAGGAATGAATGGGCAATTATCAGGTCCTCTATCCCGGAATGGGAAGGATTTGTTTTCTCTTCTGAATTATTCTGGCCATTAAATTTTGATCGTGAACATGAATTTTCAGGGGGGATGAAACCAAGATTAAGTGCAGGGCGATTATTAATCGCATTGTTTTTCATTGAATTCTATCAAAAGCAAAATTTTGAGATTCGTAATTCTGTTGAGTCAGATTATTTGGGAATTCAAAAATTAAAAACAGATTGGAAAAGTAATTGGCAGAGGAAAGTGAATGCTGAAATACCTTTTCGTCTCCGTCAATGGGAAGATATCATTGGAAAGGTTCGTAAGTCTTCTATTTCAAAAGCTGAGTTCAAAAGTCAGTTGCAAATTCGATTTATGATCGATTGCCTTTTATTAGAAAGCACCATGCAAATTCAACAACAATTCGAAACACAACTAATTAGTCTTGATCAATTATTGAAAATGAACACCATTGAAGGTGAATTTGTTTGGGACCCAGAGATCATATCGGCTTTTGATCCAAATAAAAATTGGTATCTTTTTTGTAAATTAAATACAGCAGGATAAATAGAGATGGGTTTTTATACGCGAAAAGGGGATGATGGAAAAACTGGTCTCCTGGGAGATAAACGAGTTTCCAAAGCTAATCTCATTATTGAAGTGAACGGGTGTTTGGATGAGGCAAATGCCGTTTTTGGGATTATTAGAAGTCAAACCCTGTCAGTTGAAATTAAGGAACTGGTTCTGGATATACAAAAGAAGCTCTATCAGTTAATGACAGAAGTTGCTTCAAACCAAAAAATAAAGAAATTTAATTTCATTGATGAGAATTCGGTTCTTTGGATAGAACAAAAGATAAGTCTTTTTAGTGAAAGAGTTGTGATACCAAAAGAATTTATTGTGCCTGGAGATTCCCCTCACGGAGCATATTTTGATTTTGTGAGGACAATTGTCCGGAGATCTGAACGGCGGTTAGCTGAACTTCAAGAAAAGACCGATCTTAAAAATGAATATTTATTACAATTTTTGAATCGTCTTTCTTCTTTATGTTTTATTTTAGAGTTATATGAAAATAACCTTTATGGAAATGGAAACCAGACTTTGGTGAAATAAAAATATTATGACAGGAACCATTTTAAACTTTTTTGCAATCATTACAGGTGGTTTAATTGGCCTATTATTAGGCAATCGGTTTTCAGAAAAAATTCGTCTAACGATTATGAATGCGCTAGGTTTATTTACCATGCTTTATGGTATTCGATTATTTACGCAGACCAATAACGCGATGGTAGTTTTGGTGAGTTTAATTTTAGGAATTTTATTGGGTGAATGGTTAAAAATTGAGGAAGCACTTGGCCTTTTAGCTATTTGGTTCGAAAAGAAATTTAATAAGAATAATAATGAAGATAGTAATCGATTTATCAAAGGCTTCTTGACAACATCACTCCTTTATTGTATTGGACCCATGGCGATTTTGGGTTCAATTCAGGATGGATTGACTGGCGATTTTAATACATTAGCCATCAAGGCTGTAATTGATGGAATTAGCGCTATCGCTTTTGCATCCAGCCTGGGCGTCGGCGTTCTATTTTCTAGCGTGATTGTAATTCTTTACCAGGGTATTATTACATTATTAGCCGCCCAAATACAATTTCTTATGTCGGATGTGATGTTAAGCGAAGTAAATGCCTTAGGCGGGATAATGCTTGTGGGATTGGCAGTCAGTAGCCTGCTAGAAATTCGGAAAATCAGGGTCGCAAATTTTCTGCCAGGTTTTTTAATTGTCCCTTTTATTGTGCTTTTATTCAAATATTTGGGAATTTATTAATAAAATAATGACACGAAATCAAATCCGATTTCGTGTCATTAATAATACAATAACCGATTTATTTTGCTAATAACCCATCAATCGTAGAGAACAATGTGTCTGAATAGACTAGTTGTCCATTGACAATAAAACTTGGTGTTGCGCTTACATTATTTTGATTTCCAAAAACGTTTCTTTGTTTGACTTCAGAATCATATTTATTACTATTAAGACATGATTTAAAGTCACCTTCATTAAGTCCTATCGATTTAGCAAACGCAATCAGCCGACTATTGTTGAAATTGCCAATATTTTCTCCGGTCCAATTACCAAAAAGCATGTCGTGATATTCCCAAAATTTTCCCTGGTCATTGGCGCAAAATGCTGCCTCCGAAGCTTGAAATGACTCCTCTCCGATGAAACTAAATGGGGAGTATTTGAAATAGACATCTCCTGTGGAAACATATTTTTCAATGAATTCTGTTTCGCTATTTTGCCAAAATCGAAAACATGCAACACATTGAAAGTCTGAGAATTCTTCAACAACAATCTTCGCGGTAGGATCTCCCAAGGCAAGACCATCTGCCTGAGGATGATTTCGAGGTTCGACAGCTTTAATATCTCCAACTGGTTTAATCGATTGATAAATCACAAAACCTGAAATAAGAAGTGCTAATCCAATAACAATGATTAATACAGTGATTTGTTGTTTTTTTACTTTTTGTTGCCTTTTGTTCTTAATTTCCTGCCTTTTTCCCATTGAAAAAGAACCTCCAAATTTTTCTGAATTTTCTCATAGTCATATATTGATGTCAATCGAATTTGTAAGGTAGAGACCAGTCGTTATTTTTATAAAACATCAGCAAAGTATATTCTTGGATTATTCATATATTTGGAATGTGTAAACAGGATAGTGCTCATTTAATCTTTCAAATCCAAATTTTTTATATAACATTTGTGATGCAAAATTGTCATTCTGAGTGTTGACTGTTAATCGTGAAATCCCTATTTTTTGATAATAATTAATCACATCTGTGAGTAAAAATCCTGCCAGACCTCGTTTCTGGAGATCAGGACGAACAGCGATTCGAGCCAGGTGGGCTGAAGATAAAGCATCTGTCGTGATTTGATATCCGATAATTTGTTGATCCTTTTCAATTACAGTTGAATATCCGGATTGAAGATAAGCCAGGCGCATAGTCTCCATTGGCATCTGCCATAATGGGGGAAAGCTTAACTCATCAAGTTCTACGACATATGGCAAATCGTCAGGATCCAATTTTCGAATAAAATATTCATTCCCAATTTTATCGTCAACAGAACTTGAATCACTTCTTTCCAACACGATAATTTCTTGAGTAAGCTTGAATCTCGTTTTTGCAATCATATGGACAAACCAATTCAAAATTCCGAGCGCACCTACCGTTTTTATTTTGGAATCAAATATATCCAAAGCTTTTTCAAAGAAAAGATCCCAGATCTCATCTTTTGGGAATGAGTTCGCACAAGCAAATACTCGGACCCAAGTCGTTGAAGCCACATCATTAGGCGCTGCAAAACAGGCAATAATTTCCTGATTGTATTCAGCAATAAGGAATGGTTCTTTTCCAAGCCAATCCAACGATGTACGCCAATCTAAATGTCGGTGAACGAAATATTCAAAAGATAAAAAGTTCGCCAGTGGAACGTAATCTTCAAAACTTGCCTGGCGGATTTCGATTCCATTATGCATATTGGAGCACAAGATCTAACCTCGAATGAGTTTAAAAACAAAGTTAGAAAGTCTTTTCAGAAATCTTTCTTTTTTGGAAAGAGAATTTACGTTATCGAGGGCATTATCCATGGTTGCTAATGCCTCTAAATGGTGTCCCTGTTTTAATTTGATTGCGGATATCCGTTTAAGAATATACGCCCGAAGATCATTTTCTCCAGCTTCTTTTAAAAATTGAGCACCTTTTTCGAACAATTCTAGTGCTTCTTTATTTTTCCCTAATTCCTCAAGTGCCGCAGCTTGATTACCAAGCGACATACCTGCAAATTTCTGGTTTCCAGCTTTTAAGAAAACCAAATCTGTTTGGAATGAAGATTCATAAGCAGCCTGACAGTTCCCTGCCAATAAGAAAGCGACACTGGCATTGTTCTTAAATTCTGCTGCTTGAATCTCATTACCTTCCTGGGAAGACTGATTAGCCAACTCAAGATAATTTTGGGCAGCTTCAGAATATTTTTTTTCGTTGTAATTTGATTCCGCTTTTAATTTGAGACTCGAATTTTCCATTTTTTTACAAAGTTATCTCAAGGAGACCCTCTGCAACGGATCGTAATTTATTTACGTCCAATTCGCTTAATCGAATGGCAAGTTCAATATAAGGGACATTAATTGGTTTGGAAATGAACTCTCTCAGTTCTTCCGGAATAGCTTTTATTCTTTGGGTTTCTATTAATTCAGTGCGCCAATTTCCTACGATTCCCTGGGTATCAAAGAAGTCTTCAATTCTATGATCCAATCCCTTTGCAATTATTTCCAGAACTGGAATCGGGATTTCTTTTTCACTTAGCAGGTACTCCTGAAAAACATTGATATCTAAACCAACTAATTTGGCAAAATCTTCTTCTAATAATCCTTTGTCATCCAGAAAACCCTTAATATTTGCTGCAATTACTCTATGGCGAATTGACATTAATTGCTTATATTTTTTTGTTTGTGCTTCTAAATCTATTTCACTGAGAACTTCATCACCCCAAAAATGTTCAAGAGGAATCTTATAAAGAAAAGAAATGATTTCAAGTTCGGGGAGTGTTGGTGATACCTTTCCAGCTTCAATATCTGATAATCGTTCCATGGGAATCCCGGTCATATTCACGCAATCTTCAAGAGTCTTTCCGGAGGCTAATCGCGCATCATAAATTAATAGGCCAAGTTTTTTTGACCTGATTTGAATATAGAGATTTTGATCTTTCATATGTGGCATCTCCCATTAACCTGGAATTGAATTTCAAATAAGATTATAGCATTTATAAATTATTATCTTCTCGTACGTGATCCTGATAACATTTGAGCAAGATTAGCACCAAACACCTCTGGACCTAATTTGAATCCATTTTGTTCTAATCGCTGGGTAAAAAATGGGCGAATTCCTGTTGGCAACAGACTCCCCAAGACTTCACCTTCTGGTGATATACCTGTGTATTCAAATTTAAATATCTCTGTCATGACGATTGTGTCACCTTCCATACCCGAGACCTCAGTCACTGAGGTGACTTTTCGACTTCCATCTTTCATTCTTGATTGTTGGATTATCAAATCAATTGCACTAGCGATTTGCTCCCTAATTACTTTTAAAGGGAGTTCCATACCAGCCATAAGACTCATTGTTTCCAGTCTTGAAAGGGCATCACGAGGTGAGTTAGCATGTAATGTGGTTAGTGAACCATCATGGCCCGTATTCATGGCTTGTAACATATCAAGAGCTTCTCCTCCTCGAACCTCACCAACAACAATTCGATCAGGTCTCATGCGCAATGAATTTCTGACGAGATCACGAATGGTTACTGCATGTTTACCTTCAAGATCAGGAGATTTTGTCTCGAGACGGACAATATGATCCTGTTGTAAACGTAATTCTGCTGCGTCTTCAATTGTCACTATTCTTTCATCTTCAGGAATAAAACTCGAAAGTACATTTAATAATGTCGTTTTACCCGATCCAGTTCCACCGGAAATAATGATATTTAGTCTTGAAATAACACAAGCTTGAACCAGGTTAGCCATATTCCTGGTAATAGAATTGTATTCAATGAGTTGATCGATCGAAAGACGGCCTTTTTCGAATTTTCGAATTGTGATTGAAGGTCCATCAACTGCGACAGGAGGAATAATCGCATTTACGCGCGAACCATCAGGTAACCGGGCATCAACTGTTGGAGTATCCGAATCAATTCTTCTACCCAATGGTAAGATAATTTTTTCGATCAAATGCATGACTGCTTCATCATTATCGAATCGAACGTTTGTTTTCTTGAGCTTTCCTTTTTGTTCTATGTACACACTGTTTGGACCATTTACCATCACTTCACTAATTGATGGGTCTTCAAGGAGTGGTTGAAGCGGTCCAAAACCTAAGATTTCATCTAAAATATCTCTAAAAAGTTGTTCTTTTAAAGTAGGAGCTAAATTGATACTTAATGAATCGTATGCTTGAGCCAGTATCTTTTTAACAAAATCTTCTCTATCCTTTAAGGGAGGTTTTTTCTCTTCTAATTCTCGATAGATGATCATTCCAAGATGTTGTTTTAATTTTACAATCTCTGGAGATTGAATTGAAACTGAATTGGAGTTTGTCATTCAACCTGATCCTGTTTTAACTCATCAAAAGGAATTACCCAAATTATTTGGCTTGTATTTATCGTTATGAAATCTGAATGATATAACAAGTTGTTGTTTTGATCATATACTTTTCCATTCGTTACGGCTAAAAAATGATTAGTCGAATTAAGCTCATCAATTAATCGGTTATCGGGTCGATAATGAACAACGCCTGTTATTTTGTGGAGAAGTGTATAAATTATAACTTCAGCAGGTTTTTTGGTGATTATCGAAGTAAAAATCTTACCTTTTTCGTCGTATTGAGTAACCATTTATACCTCTCTCCTAAGGTCAGTCAATTAATTGGGTTCGTTAGGCGGCATTAAATAACCCAAACCCGATCTAGTGACAATATGTTTGGGAGTATGAGGGTCTTTTTCGAGTTTTTGTCTCAATCGGGCAATACTCACCCAAAGGATTTCTTTGTCATCGCGATATTGAGGTCCCCAAATTGCACTTAATAGTTCTTCTGCAGCCATGACTTTTCCCACATTGTGTGCAAATTGAATCAATAACTTATATTCTGTTGCTGATAGATATATCGGTGTATCTTCACGCCATACTTCTGCACGAGCCAAATCAATTTTTAGATCATCATGCGTAAAATACCGGTTTGAAATACCTTGATCTTCATTTGCAGAACGTCGCAAGACTGCTTTTACACGCGCAATCAGTTCTGTTGCTGAAAATGGCTTGGACACATAATCATCAGCTCCTGAATTTAATCCTCTTACTCGATCCTGTTCTTCATTTTTCCCAGTTAACATAATAATCGGGACCTGACTAAATTGACGAATTCTATCAAGGGCAGAAAAACCATCCAATTTGGGCATCATTACATCAAGTATGACCAAATCCGGATGTTTATTGGATACGATTTCTAAGCACTCTTCCCCATTAGTTGCTGTGATGACTTCATAACCCTCAGATTCAAGATTCACTTTTACGAGATGACGATAAAGTTGTTCATCATCTACAATCAGGATTCTTAAATTTCTTGACATTCGTTTCTCCAATCTTTTATTCATATACGTTGTTACGTGATCGGTAAGAAAATATGAATAGTTGTCCCTTTTCCTAAAATTGATGTAGCGCTAATTTGTCCTTGATGAGCCTCAATAATTTTTTTGCAAATAAAGAGTCCCAATCCTGAGCCATGTATTTCACTGACTGATTTTTCAATTCGATAAAATCGATCGAAAACCTTTTCCAATTCGGCAGTGGGGATCCCAGGACCAAAGTCTCGAAAATCTATTGAAATACCTGATTGTTCTTTGTAAACCCGTATCTTAATGACTGTACCAGGAGCGTATTTATAAGAATTTGAAATTAAATTATCAAATACCTGTTTAAGTCTGCGGGGATCACCTTGTAAGTTGGGTAGTTCCTGTCGAATGTCCAGATAGATTTCCAAATCTGGATGAACCATTCGTGAATGAGAAATTACATCATTTAATAAAGCATCCAAACGAAGGACTTGAAAATTCAGATTTGCTTTACCGGATTGTAGTTTTGATGAATCCAATAAATTATCGATTAAATCCTTTAACCGGTCGGTTTCTTGGTCAATAATATTCAAAAATTCGAACTGAGTCTCACGATCCCAGGAAGTATCTTTTCTTAACAACGTTGTTGTGTACCCTTTTATAAAACCTATAGGGTTTTTAAGCTCATGTGAAAGTGTAGATATAAAATCTTCCTGGATTTGTAACGTTTTGATATGATCTTCCAATTTTTCAATCATTTTTTCATGTTCTTGTCTCAAAATCATGGAAGAGATTTGATGAACCATAAATTCAGCAAAATTAATTTGTTCTTGTGAAAATTCCGGGCTACCAAACCTGATAAAGACCACTACTCCAAATTTTGAGTTTCTGGATTGTAAAGGAATCCCTAAAAGGAATGGCCGGTTGAACCGCTCAATTTCTGAATCTTCCGGGATTTGAAGGATAGTCTTACTTTGCCGAATTGCTTCTAAAGAAATACTCTCTCCCCAGGCTACATCAGCTTCTTTGGATTTCCCCCTCCCGGTCGCTTTCGCATACGATACTTCCAGATTAGACTCGGATTTATCTGATAAATAAACAGCAATATTGTCAAAGATAAAAAAGGGACGGATTTTAGTCACAATTTCATCTAGAGCTGATTTCCAATTCGATGCTGTCCAACAAATTTGGCTTAGAGAATAAAGAGTCTGGGGTTCGATAGGTTGAAGCGATTCAGTCATATCTTATTTTATCAATCTTTTGAGAGAAAAATCAAATTTGCTGCCGACTCCAATTTCTGAGTGGACATTGATTTTACTGGAATGCGCGAGAAGGATTTTTTGGGCTAACGCCAAACCTAATCCGATACCCCCATATTTTCGTGTTGAGGAGCCATCAAGCTGGTGAAAGGATTCGAATATTTCCGTTATTTTATTTTCACTTATTCCAATACCCTGGTCTTGAATCGAGAAAATTACTGAGTCCTGTTTAATCTCTAAAGACAAAGAAATTGGAGATTCAGGTGCTGAAAATTTGCTTGCATTTTCAAGAAGGTGGTCGATAACCCATTCGATTTTTCTTTTATCAGCTCGAACTAAAACCATTTCATCCATCAAAGGTGAAATCAAATTAATTTTACGTCCCGGATTTTTTAATTTAAATTTATTGATAGTATGTTTTACAGTATCAAGAATATTAAATTCAATGAAAGATAAATTGATGTCTTCATTTTCACCAACCGTAAACATTATCAATTCATCTATTAATTTTTCCAGCCTGTCAGTAGCCCCAATTAAAATCTGAATAACCTTGGCTTGTTCATCGGTAAAACGTCCAAAGTCACCTGAAGCAAATAAGTCTAAATATCCTTTGATGTGTGTGATAGGGGTTCTTAATTCGTGAGAAATATTTGAAATTAAGTTTGATTTGATTTTACTTAATTTATTAATCTCTTCAAATGCGGCTTCAAGTTCCTTGGTTCTTTCGAATACTCGATTTTCGAGATTATGATTGCTATCTTCCAAAGCGGATTTTAAATTTATGATTTGTTCAGTGATGATTTGATCCAAAGTAATTTGGTCAATTAATTGCAAATTAACTAGAATTTGTCCTAAAAGTTGTGATTTACCCTCTTTTTCGAACTCTTTTTGCAGTAATACGGCGTTATTTAAACTTTCCTGACTTATCATTCCACGATCGACAAGGATGTCACCGATTCGCGGGACTAATATTTCTGGTGTCAATTGTAAAGAAGGATTAACCATTTTTTATTTTTGCCACACCCATTGACCTGCTACCATCGTGGCTTGAGGGAGGAGGTTTTTAATTTTATCAGGAGAAATATTAAAAATATCTTCAGGAAGAACTATTAAATCAGCTTGTTCATTTGGGGAAATCCGGCCTTTGTAGGACTTCCATCCCGCTAAATAGGCTGGTGCTCTTGTGTATGCGTTAATTGCTTGTAAAAGGCTTATTTTTTGTTCCGGGAACCATCCGTTTTCCCCGGGAGCACCATCCAGTCTACGTCGAGTAGTTGCAGCATATATGCCAAGAAAAGGATTCGGGGATTCAACTGGACTATCTGAGCCAAATACCATATTTGTTCCACTTATCAAAAGAGAATGGAATGGGTATGCATACATGGAACGACTGCCCCAGTATTTTTCAGCGGCTTCCATATCCGAAATTAAATGGATAGGTTGCACTGAAGCTGTCAAATCCAAATCCGATAATTTGCCAACTATTTCTTTGGTTAAAATTTGAACATGTTCAATCCGGTGATTTAAGTGCGGTAGTTTCATTTCTTGTTCGTAAGATCTTAATCTTTCAAAGCCTTGAAGAACCATCATATTTGCCATATCACCAATCGCATGTATCGCCAGCGAAATTCCAGATTGACTTGCCAATTTTCCATAATCGAAAATCTGATCACTTGACAGCGATAAGACACCTTTGTTTGTTGAACTGTTTTCATACGGACTGATCATTGCAGCAGTTTGAGGTCCCAAAGCTCCATCTGCAAAAAGTTTTACTGAGCCAATTCTCAGATAATCTGACCCAAAACCTGTTGCCATTCCGATGTTAACTGCTGCTTCAAGATTATCAAGTTGGATCGATTTTAAAACTCTAATCTTTAAACGAGCTTCTCTTTCCAACTTCTGAAGAGCAGAAAAGCAATCTGCACCATCAAAATCATGGACGCTGGTAATTCCATATTTCAATAATTCTTTTTGTGCAATTTCCAAATTTTGAGCAATTTGATTAACGGAGTGAGCAGTTATTATTTTTTCAATCAGCTGTGTTGCCGATTCAAAAAGAAGGCCGTTTAAATTTCCTTCATTATTTTTTCCAATAATCCCATTAGGTGGATTCTCATGATTAAGGTCGATTCCAGCCAATTCTAATGCTTTTGAATTTGCCCAACTTGCATGTAAAGATTTGGCGGTGAGGTATATAGGGTGTTCAGTTGATATTTGGTCCAAATCATCAATTGTTCCGTAACCTTCAGGCCAATTATTTTGATTCCAACCATGACCGATGATCCATTTGCCAGGTTCAGTTTGGTTGACTCTCGCTCTAATTCTTTCTAAACAATCTGCTTTCGATATGGTTTCGCAATCTACCTGAGTCAGACTTTTTGAATAGTAATTAAGATGAATATGGGAATCCGAGAATCCTGGGAGAATAGTCTTACCATCTATATTAATCTTTTGGAACTGGTCGTTCGCAAGATTTAAAATTTCCTCATTAGATCCAATAGCAATTATTTTGCTATTTCGTATGGCAATAGCTTCTACAAAAGGGTTTTCTTGATCCATTGTATAAATTCTTGCATTATAAAGAATTGAATTCATTTTATTCCATGAAAAAACGATCGATAAATTGATTTAATTCTTCGTTCGAATAATAATGGATGATTATTTTGCCCTTGTTACCATGATGATCAAGATTTACGCGCATTCCAATTTGGTTACGGATGCGCTCTTCCAATGCAGAGATTTCTGGTTCGATAGGGGCTTTTTCTGATTTTTTACTGCGTTCACCCCCATATTTTCTAACTAATTCCTCAGTTTGTCGTACGGAATAATCAAATTTTAGAATGGTTTCTAAAACAGCTAATTGGGCTTGGGGTGATGTTAGCGCTAATAATGCTCTGGCATGACCTTCAGAAATGATACCGGAAGCTAAGGCGTTGCGTACGGAATCTGGAAGCTTTAATAAACGAATGGAATTGGTAATTGTTACCCTGGATTTTCCAACTCTTTTGGCAATCTCTTCATGAGATAGGTTAAAATCATCAGACAATTGACGATATGCTTCTGCTGTTTCCAAAGGAGACAAGTCAGTTCGCTGTACATTTTCAATTAAGGCCAATTCCAATTGTCCCTGGTCAGAAACATTTCGTAAGATTGCTGGGACCTGCTTGAGTCCGACGATCTTTGCCGCACGTAGCCGTCGTTCCCCAGCAATTAAAAAATATTCATTCTCTTTATTTCCTGGTGAAATAATCAATGGTTGGATGATTCCATGTTCACGAATTGATTCAGCTAAATCTTGTAATTCATCCGGATTCATCTCGGTACGAGGTTGGTGTGGGTTGGGTAAAATTTCGTTTACAGGGATCTCAAGAACGCTGGACAATGAAATCGATTGAATTCCACTAATATTTACCGGAATCAGAGCCTCTAATCCTTTTCCTAAACCAGTTCTTTTTACCATAATCGACTCCTCATTCTTCGTTGACCGGAATTACAACCCCGTCTTTTTCCAGGACTTCTTTTGCGAGAGATGCATATGCTTTGGCAGCTGTGGATTCTGGAGCATATATGGAGATTGGAAATCCATATGAAGGTGCTTCAGCCAGGCGTACACTTCTTGGGATTATTGTTTGAAAAACCTGGTTTTGAAAATATTTGCGGACTTCGTTAACTACATCAATTGCAAGTCTTGTCCTTCCATCATACATTGTTAAGACAACACCCATTACTTTTAATTCCCGGAACAAACCAGATTTTACCCGTTGAATGGTCTCAGTTAATTGACCTAAGCCTTCTAGCGCAAGATATTCACATTGTACTGGAATGATGATTCCCGATTTAGCTGCTAATAATCCATTGATTGTTAGAATGGATAATGATGGTGGACAATCAATCAAGATATAGTCATATTTCTCAATTACTGGACCTATTGCATCCCGCAATCTTGTTTCCCTATTTGTCATATTAATTAATTCAACATCTGCACCCGCAAGTGCAGGTGAGGAGGGGAGTAAAGATATTTTTAATTTTGGGTTATGAAGAACATGAGATGCAATTGGTTGGTTATTGATAAGAACTTCGTATGTGCCATTCTTTATCGTATGTTTATCAATACCTAATGAAGAAGTAGCATTTGCCTGTGGATCTAAATCAATAAGAAGGACACGTTGTCCGTAATGGCCAAGATATGCACCGAGGTTTATTGCTGTGGTAGTTTTGCCAACACCACCTTTTTGATTTACCAGAGTTAAAATATGTGCCATTAAATCCTAACTTCTGTTCACAATATCGATTAAATCTTTTTGCACTTCTTCCGGCGTAGGGACACCATCAAGAGTATTTCGAGTAACGGATCTCGATGCAATCAGAGTGGCAAATCGTGCTGCTTCCCATGGATCTTGAGTTTGCCTTAACCGTATGAAAAATGAAGTTGCAAAAATATCACCCGCACCTGTACTGTCGATTTCTGTTGTCTCTGGTGGGCGAAAATTTCTAACATCTCCATTCCAATATATTCGAGCTCCTTTAGCTCCTTCAGTCACTCCAAGTACCCGAACTGCATAAACAAGGGAGGCGATAATATCTTCATTTTCTTTTAAGTCTTCTATGCTTAATACTGCCGCGTTCGCTTTCTCCAGAAAAAAATTGCTTTCAGGCCAATTTGTAAAATGTATATTTCCTTGGGAATCCCAATCACGGTACCACCCTTGTGGCGTTATTCCAACAAATGAATCCTGAAAGATTCTCAAAAAATCGTTATCGATTTCTCTGGCGATTGGTCCAAAGTGAACCAATGGTGTATTGTGCCATGATTCTGGCAGATTTCTTGGATGTAGTGTTTCAGCAACAGAATGTATGATCTGGTGTCGGCCATGTTCGGTATAAATATTTTCAAAAACGGATGATTTATCACTGATTTGATTGACTACTTGAATTCCATCCAAATTTGGCAAGATTGCACCTTCAGCGAATGAAGTAAAAATACCAACTCTTAATCCAAAAGCGTGTGCTGTTAATGCAGCGTAGGAGGCTGTTCCTCCTGCTTTGAACCCAAATGGTGTTATATCTTGCGTAATGTGTCCAATGACCAGATAGTCGATGGGTTCTATGGGTGATAATGCTTGAATCACGTAATGTTTTCCTCTTCGTTTTCCATTGTATTTTCAGTTGTTTCCAGATTTTCATGAAAGGATGGAATCGAAGATCCAAATTCATTTTCATCTTTCTCAACAGGCATTCCTGGAACTTCGGTAGTACAAAATGGGCAAATATTCCAGGAAAGTTCTAAAAGTTCATTACAATGCGAACACCTTTTTTTAAGTTTTGTCTGACAGCTTGGGCAAATTATCCATAAAGGTTGAACTTTACGAGTACATCCAGGACATAAAGGGATATCCTCAATCGTTTGAAGTAAAGCTTCTTCTTCTAAGGTTTGTTGATACTCTTCTTCGAGTGTTTTTGCAGGTCTTAATATGGCATAAATCAACAATCCAGGTAAAAATAAAACAGCTACAATTAATACAACTAAAATCCGGGCAAAAGGATCTCTGGATCGCCTGCGTATATCCCTGAAAGTCCATATGATCAGGCTGAGCCACAAAGTTGCTAAAAATGCACCAGCGAATGCAGTACCAATCAAAACAATATTATTTACCAAGGTAGGATCAAAGTTCATAAAAGCTCCATTTTGAAATTATAGCATGGAGAGGGAAATTCATGGATGTTGATGCTTGAAAAAAAAAGTAATTTTTAGTAAATTTATGTAGAAAAAAATATCCCACACAATACAGCATTATAGAAGGGGAAATCATCATGGCAGACCGAACATATAGAATTCAGGATTTGGAATCGACCGAACGTCCAAGAGAAAGACTCGCATTATTTGGTCCTGAGGCATTAAGTGATTCTGAATTGTTAGCAATTTTATTAAGAGTAGGCGTTAAAGGGGAAAATGCAGTTCGTGTAGGCGAAAGATTGTTAACTGATTTTGGAGGTCTTTTTGGTCTTCAGCGAGCAACTTATGAAGAAGTATGCCAACAGCATGGTCTTGGTGGTGCAAAAGCTGCTCAACTGAAAGCCGCGATTGAAATTGGGAATAGGTTGGCACAACGGAAAAGCTCAGAAGATAACCGGCCATCTTTTCATAGCCCTAAGGATGTAGCTGATTTTGTACAGTATGAAATGGCAGCATTAGATCAAGAGCAACTACGAATCCTGTTGATGGATACCAGAAACCGCATGGAAAAGATGGTGACTTTGTATATTGGTT
Organism: Chloroflexi bacterium HGW-Chloroflexi-8; assembly: GCA_002841995.1. Taxonomy (GTDB): domain Bacteria; phylum Chloroflexota; class Anaerolineae; order Anaerolineales; family Anaerolineaceae; genus UBA6170. Next base: position 19,032 of record PHBS01000012.1, on the reverse strand, counting down.
CCTTAAATTCATCGTCTGTACGAGTGGGGGAGTTATTTAAAGAAGCAATCCGAAGAAACGTTGCCGCCATCATTTTAATTCACAACCATCCAAGCGGCGATCCTTCTCCAAGCCCTGAGGATATAACTTTAACCAGAGCTGCAGTCCAGGCAGGTAAATTAATGGATGTTGAAGTTCTGGATCACATTGTGATTGGGAGAGGAAAATTTGTTTCTTTGAAAGAACGTGGGTTAGGTTTTTAAGTAGAGTTAGAGGATTAAACATATTTACTAAATTGCCAGGTTGATTTTTGGATAAATCATGAGCTGATTAAATGAAACTGATTATGGTTGTTATATGAATTTTTTTTAGTAAGTTTTTTGTTTTTTTTCAATTGACAGAGTACGGGCTTTATAGTAAACTAGGCGTCGCATGGCGAGGTAGCTCAATGGCGGAGCAGCGGACTCATAAGCCGTCGGTTGTGGGTTCAAGTCCCACCCTCGCCACAATTGGTCTCGTTCGGACCTCAATAACATCCCCTTTTAGTATTATGAAAGGGGATGTTTTGCCATTAATCTGCAGCGAGTGGGAGTGTTTGTACTCCAATATTATCGGAAAATGGATCATACTCTTTTGCCATTTGATCCCGGAATTGTTTCGTATATAGATGGTAATATTTTCCACCCTTTTTCAACAATTCTGAGTGGGTTCCCATCTCTGAAATTTTTCCATCTTCAATGACCAAAATACGATTAGCCCGTTTGATTGTTGATAACCGATGCGCTATTACAAAGCTAGTTGTCCGCTTCATCAAGGTATCCATGCCTTTTTGAATGAGGGATTCAGTCAAAGTATCAACAGAACTGGTTGCTTCATCCATGATAAAGATCTCAGGTTTAGCCAATACGGCTCTTGCGAGACTTATGAGTTGTTTTTGACCAACTGAAAGCAAATTTCCGCCTTCTCCAACCTGGTCATCATAACCTTTCTCCATTTTGATTATAAATTCGTGCGCACCGGCAATTTTTGATGCTTCCTCAATTTCAGAGTCCGTTGCTTCCAAACGTCCATATCGCAAATTTTCCCGTATGCTTCCTGAAAATAAATGGGGGGTCTGTAAAACGATCCCAATTCTGGATTGTATTGAATGCAATGAAAATTTTGTATAGTCTTCACCATTTATTCGAATCTGTCCTTTTTTGGGTTCATAAAACCGACATAAGAGGTTCACAATTGTAGATTTTCCACCACCTGTCGGTCCAACCAGAGCAATTGTTTCACCTTTTTGAACTACCAGATTCAGATCATCAATTACTGGAATATTATCTTCATACGAAAAATGGACATGGTCAAATTCAATGTCACCAAAAATGGTTCCTGGATCATAAGCTGCTTCCCTATCTTTTACTTCCGGTATTGAATCGGTCAATGAGAAAATTCGTTCAGCGGATGCCATAGAATGTTGCATTTCTGCAAAAACTCTAGCAATATCCTGAATTGGCCAGAGCATGAAAGTGACATAGGAGATGAAGGCTTGAATGCCACCGATCGTAATCAGACCATAATTCGCCTGTAATCCACCTCGCCAAACAACAACTCCCAGTGCAATAGCAGAAATAATTTGAACTGTTGGAAGAAAAAGCGCGCTCAACCAGGCAGCCCGATAACCGGCTTTGTACATATCCCGTGTCAAGCCACCGAATTCAGTCAGATTCTCCCTTTCTCTTCCTAATGCTTTGATTACTCTCACTCCTGTGATATTTTCATTGTAAGAGCCGGTAATCTTGGAATTAAGCTTTCTTACCATTCTGAATTGGGTAAGGATTCTTTTTCGAAATTGGGTCGCGACAATAAACAGAATTGGCAGTGTTATAAATACGATTAAGGCTAATTTCCAACTGATGATTAACATAAATACCATTGCAGTGAGAATATTCATGATGCCCCAGGTTACATCCAAAAGTCCCCAAGTGACCAAATCTGAAACTCTATCTGTATCTGAAGTTACCCTGGACATAATCCAACCAACGGGCGTACGACTGTAATATGAAAGCGAAAGCTTTTGTAAATGGTTAAATAGTGATTTTCGCAAGTCGTACCGAATTCGTTCTCCTAAAACACTCGCAAGATAAATAAAACAAAACGCAAACACAGCCTGGACGAGTAACAAAAGACCATAAACAATTAGAATGCTTGTTAATGCTTCGGCATTTTTTGGAACGATACCTTCGTCTATTATTCTTTTGCTCAAGAAAGTGAAATATGAATCCAGAATTGAAACGACTGCAATGGACACCAAAAATCCTGCAACCCATTTCCAATGTGGTTTGGTTAACCCCAGGATTCTTGTAAATGTTTTACCGGTAAACTTTGTCTGAAAATCTTCCTCTTCGTAATATTCATCAGACATGTGAAATTTCCTTTTCTAGTTCTTGTTCGATGCGTGTTTGGATATTATAAATATCCCTATAAATGCCAGTTTGTTCCATTAATTGCTCATGATTTCCGTGTTGAACAATCTTGCCCTTGTCTAAAACTAAAATCAGATCAGCATTCAAAATGCTTTGAATCCGATGTGCAATGATAAAGGTTGTCCTGTTTTCCATCAATTTTTTCAAAGCAGTACGGATTTCAGCTTCTGTTTCTGTATCTACAGAAGAAGTCGAATCATCCAGGATTAGAATTTTTGGATTTTTTAATAATGTTCGAGCGATTGCCACTCGCTGTTTTTGACCTCCGGATAAAGTGACACCTTTTTCGCCAACAAGAGTCTTGTATCCTTCTGGAAAATTTAGAATAACATCATGTATTGCAGCAGCTTTGGCTGCTGCCTCAATTTCCTTTTGATCGACTTCACTGTCCACACCATAGATTATGTTTTCGCGAATTGACCGAGAAAATAAGAAAGGTTCCTGTTCTACGATACCGATCTGACTTCGGAGATAACGCTTTGGAAAATCTTTCAATTCAATGTTATCAATCAAAATCTTGCCACTCGTATATTCATAAAACCGAGGGAGAAGATTAACGAGCGAGGTTTTTCCTGAACCAGTTGAGCCAAGCAAAGCAATCACTTGACCAGGATTGACATGAAAGTTTATATCTTCTAGAACTACATCACCTTCACTATATTTAAACCCTACATTTTCAAAGTGGATTTCTCCATTAATTCTTGTTGGGATTTTAAATTCACCTTCGTCAAGGTTTTCACGGTGTTGTTTGATAATATCTTTTACTCTGCCAAATGAAACCATTCCAGTAGATAATTGCACAATTAATCGTCCAAGATTACGCATTGGCCAGATGATCCATCCAACCATTCCTGCATAAGCAAGATATGAGCCTACGCTTATGGTGCCATTAATTGCGAAAAGAGCTCCCATTAATAATCCGGTTAGTAGTTGAACGCCACAAATAATATCTGTCACTGGCCAAAAAAGTGAATGCATTAAATTGAGTTTTTTTCCCCTAAGGTATTTATCCCAATTTTGCTTTTCGAATTTCCCCATTTCATATTCCTGGCGCGCAAAAGCTTTAACAACACGTACTCCAGAAAGGTTTTCCTGGAGTGTTGTTGTAACTACAGCATCCTGTTCCTGATACGCTTCATAGGCTTTCGAAATTCTTTTGAAAAACCAGATGGATGTTGCAAGAACAAATGGAACCACGATAATCGAAATCAAAGCAAGTTTTACATTGATTGTCAATAACATACCGAAATTAACGAAAAAGAGGATAAACACTCTTCCAATTCCGATTGCCTGGTCTGCAAAAAACCGGCGCATCGCATCTACATCGGACGTGCAACGTTGAATCAGCTCTCCTGTTTGCACTTTGTCGTGATAAGAAAAGGATAAATGCTGAATTTGATCAAATAAATAATTTCGTAATCGCCGGGTTGTGCCTTCTGAAGTTTGTGCGGCGAGCTTTCCACTCAGAAATGCAAAACCCCCTTCGATTCCTGCGAGGAAAATAAAGCCAGCTGCAATTAAAGGTAAGCTTACAATCGGATCTTTTTTTATTAAATAATCATCTACAAAATATTTAATCAATAAATAAGTAGTTGTTTTTGCTGTGGCTGATATTCCCAGGCTTACAACTGCAAAAAAATAATGCCAGTGGTAACCAGTCATAAGTCTCCATAGACCTTTCATTCGGTTTTTGGTGACTACATTTCGAAGATTGTATTCGAGAACGGATTCTGAAATCGACAATGTTTTCCTCCATCCGAGTTTTTATTCTCACGGAATGGGATCATTCTAAAAGAAAGGAATTTGAATTTCTTAACAAATCCTTCACAATAAATGGTCAGGATGATCAAACCTAATTCATAATTATTAACAGATTTGACCTATTTTACAAATTGACTGTATTATTTTACCGATCAAGAAAGAATCCAACAATATTCGTTTGGTGGGACTCTTCCAATCCAACAGAATAATTTATTCCTATTCTTGTGACCAGGATTGTGAAATTATGATTGGAACGTCAGTATGATAATTTTCATGTGTCGAATATTTTATACGTATTATAAACCTAATATAATGTGGCCCACCAATAGGATTTACTTATTGATCATGTAACTTGTCCACTTGGTAGCGTTGGTGTATTTACTTGTTTTGTTATAAATCTTATGCGATATCGGATAAGTAATACCAAAATAATAAACTGACCAAAGGCATTCGTAATTGTCGAAAATTGGTCAAAGTAAAATAATAATAAGTTGGCAAATGAAATCATGACTAATAATGTGGCGATACCTATTCGTATTCCTGCCTGATCAAGTTTAAAAAGCAACAAAAGACCAGAAAAAATACCCAAAAAGCCCAAAACTCCTTCCAGACCAATTTGAGCTTGATACCACGTCAATCCACTTGCATTTTTAATAATATTTTGGTCGACTAGCTTTTCTAACATTGCAGTTATATTTTCTATTTGGTTGATAGATTTAATTATAAAGAATGGTTCAAGTACGGTATACAATCCCCATACCAAAAGCAAGAACGAAATGGATAGGCGCAACCTCTTTTTTGTCATCCATTTTGCTTCAAATTGTCTAAATCGAAACGTCCATTTTTCAAAAAAAGACGGTTTATGGGGTACGAGGAGTATTTCGCGATTGGATAAATAATCTTTTAGTGAAGTGGCTAATAAAATTTGTTGTGGGTTTTCATCATTATTTATGACAAATTCCAATTTTTGATTTAGATTTCTTTGTTCTTTAAGAGAAAGATCATTATCAAGTAATTCTTCAATTTCCTGAAAACATTCATAAAGTGTCTGGCGGGATGTTTTTTTTTGTGGCCGGCGAATCTCTAAATATAGTAGAACAGTCAGCAAAAAAAAGGCATAGATAATGGGAGCAGCAGAAGGATAAAAGTAGTCATTGTTTTGGGTGATGAATTTACCAACTTCGTCAATAAATAATCCGATTCCAATACCAGAAAATAATGCACTAAAATCTAAAGCCCATCGGTTAGAAAAAATGATCGGTAAAAGAGTTGCAAGAAATAAAAATAATCCTCCCCAAAGAACATGGGCAAAATGTAGTTCGCCGCGTCCAATTTGTGGATATCCCATAATTTCAAGAAACAAACGTGTCAAACTGACAGAACCCGCAAAACTCATTAATGTAATCAACAAATATTCATTAACGCGGTTTTGAATGATTGGCGATCGATTGATAGCATTCGGCATCTTAAATTCCTTTAATATTTCTTTGGTACAATTACAATTCAGAAAAAATTGGTCTGAGAACCAAAATTTACATTGAAAAATTTTGTTAGGTTTAAATAAATGTTACCAGATTATATTATTCGAGCGTATAAAGAAATTCCTCAGGATTGTCCTGTCTCTGTTTTGATTCGTCATTCGATTCGTTATCCTATAACGAGTGAAGCTGAAATCTGGACCGCAGGTTTGACGAATGAAGGTAAAGAATTAGCATGTGAATTGGGAGACTGGCTCAATCAGGATTTCACCATTAAAAGGATTGAAACCAGTCCAATTCTTCGGTGTATTGATACTGGAAGAATAATAGCTTCAGCTTTAACGGATTCGGTGGAGGTTTTTCCTGTTGATATTCTGGCACATCCAAATGAAAATGGAGAATATGATTCATTTGATGAGCATTTTACAACTAGTAAATGGCCAAATCGAATACAAGAGATTGCTGCATATTTAGTACCGAATGGATACCATAAAAATGGATTAAATCTTTTTGTCTCGCATGATACAACCCTGGTCACCATGGTTGGTTATTGGTTACAAAAAGATTTTCGAGATCTTTCCATTTGGCCAAATTATCTTGAACCCTTTTTTCTTTGGTGGCAGGATGACCAATTAATTTCGCGTTTTCGAGATGAACAAATTGTTGTAAATCAGGTTTTAAAGCAACAACCAATTTCATCATTATATTTGCCGAGAATTGAAAACAAAAATTAATTACTCATTCCCTGAGTTAGTAGCGGTTCCAAAGTTTGTTTGAGCTCCACTGGGACGTTTTCGGAAAATACTACAGTTGGTGTATGGTGCCAACCTGAACAGGATAACAACATTTTACAAAATTCAATTTTGAATTGAGTATTTACTACAAAAGCGTTTTCAAAATGAAGTGATTTTATTTCAAATGTTTTGTTTTGGCGGTTTGCTTTTGCATCGACACGTCCAACAATGTTGCCATTGAAAAGAATTGGCAAGCAAAAGTATCCGAACTTTCTTTTATTGGATGGTAAATAGCATTCTATAGAATAATCAAAATCAAATAAATCCATTGTTCGTTTGCGGTCCCAAATAAGTGGATCGAATGGGGAAAGTAAAGTAGTCAATTTTGGCTTTAATCGGTTTGATAGGGCATTATCCATTAATTCTGAATTGGAATGATGAACAAAAATGTCTTCATTCCATTCTTTCGAATTAATAGTCGTAACTTTTTTTGCTCTAACAAGCTCATTAACAATTCGTTCAGTTGCCACTTTTGACAAACGATAATAATCTGAAATCCATTTCATTCGGGATGCACCCAGAACGCGAACGCTGCGTTCTACTTGATTTTGAATCGCTTCTTCAATAGATTTTCCAGTTTGGTTATATTCTGGATAGACCCTTTCCGTTAAATCGTAATACCGCTGAAATTTGATACGGTAGGGAATCATGAGTTCTCCATGAGTCCATAAATACTCCAGAGCGATTTTTTCTTCTTTCCAATCCCACCAACCATTTTTTTTTGACCCTTTGCGCTCAAAATCAGCAGACCGGGTTGGACCTTTTTCTCTAATTCTTAATAATACAAATTCAATAATGTCTTTGTTATTATTTCTCCAAGTGTCAGAGTTTCTCCATCCTGAATGGGCAATTGTCATTTTTGAGCGAAAAAAAGGAAATTGTTCTATGGGAATAAAGCAGGCAGCATGTGACCAATATTCAAATAACAAACCCTCAGATTGGAGTTCATCCAACCAGTTTGGTGGGTAATTTCCAAGTCGAGACCACAGAACAAAATATGGACTTCTTGCAACTACATGGATTGTATCAATTTGTAACATCTCTATTTTCCGGATAGTCTGGATGACATCAGCTTTTTGAGCAGGTTTTGAAATAGGAGACAATAGACCTTGAGATTGAAGCTGCATTAATTTTATTTGTTCTCTGGTTATTTCCATTAAGACTTCCCTTGAATGTCGTAAATTTGTTCTATTATATTTTCAAATTAAAATAAAATCAACAATAGAAAGAAAAAAATTTAGTAATACGTGAAGAGTCACACGAAAATCTCAGAAAATTGATTGCAATTTTTGATTGAAGTGAATTTTGTTTCGTACTATAATTTAGTCACTATATACGTTCTGAAAGGAGAAGTGATTCAATGGCAAGTGTAACTTACAAACATGTTTGGAAACGATTTGGTGATTTCACCGCATTAAATGACTTGAATATCGAAATTATGGATAAAGAGTTTCTTGTATTGGTTGGTCCCTCTGGCTGTGGCAAAACGACCGCATTACGTTGTTTAGCAGGTCTTGAAGAGGTATCGGATGGCGAGGTATTAATTGGCAATAATGTTGTGAATGATGTACCTCCAAAAGATAGAGATATTGCTATGGTTTTTCAATCCTATGCTTTGTATCCTCACATGACGGTTTACGATAATATGGCTTTTGGTTTGAAGTTAAGGAAAACACCAAAAGAAGAAATCAAACGTCGTGTTGAAGAAGCAGCTGGAATATTAGGCATTGAAGCACTTCTGAAAAGAAAACCACGAGAATTATCTGGTGGTCAACGTCAACGTGTTGCAGTTGGTCGTGCAATCGTTCGTGAACCTAAAGTCTTTTTGTTTGACGAACCTCTATCTAACCTGGATGCGAAACTAAGGGTCCAGACTCGTGCTGAGATCAGTAAACTTCACAATCGCTTACAAACAACTTTTATTTATGTAACCCATGATCAAACAGAAGCGATGACAATGGCAAGTAGAATTGCTGTTATGAATAAAGGTCTCTTGCAACAATTAGATACTCCACAGGTATTGTACGATTCGCCTGCAAATTTGTTTGTTGCTGGGTTTATTGGTTCACCAGCCATGAATTTCTTCTCTGCAAAAATTCGGAAAGATGGAAGTGACTTGATTGTGGATGCTGATGCCTTCAATGTCAAGATCCCACAAGTGAAAACAGCTGTTTATTCTCATTTGGTTGACAAAGATGTAATCTTTGGTATTCGACCAGAGGATATTCACAACCCGATATTTGTTCCCCAAAACATCTCTGCAGCAGAAGTTCCTGCAAAAGTCGATGTGACCGAATTAATGGGTAACGAAATCTTTCTATATTTAGTTAGTGGCAAACACGATTATGTCGCCCGGGTTGATCCTCGTTCACGGTTTACGATTGGTGATGAAGTAAAATTAGCCTTTAATATGGATAATTTCCACATCTTTGATCCATCACTTGATCGCGAAAATCCACCAGCTGTTCGTTAGAATTGTTAAAAAAAGCGCAGATTTAGTTCTGCGCTTTTTTTATTTAATGATTCATAGGTTCTATTTCTGAAAATTTTTTCTATTGCGAATAATCAAAAATGACAATATCAGCAACAATAATCCAATTGAATCAAAAATAACAAATCTTAAAATCGAAGATCTTAATTGCAAATATGAATTTTCAGGTAACCGAAATAACAAGGTTGTTTCGCCAAAGCAACCTATGAATTGCATCCAAATTGCCTGGACCAGAAATGCCTTATTCTTTATTGGGTTCCATAAAGCATAAATATAAGGAATATTCCACATAATAAAGAGAATTCCAAATCCAGAAATTGCGATTTGTCCTGGCATACCGATTAATTCATATCCAGATGTGTACAACTCTGGCCGAAAGTAGAAATCTAAACCAGCCTGGATGTTTACCACGCAAACCAGACTGATCAAAATAGTTGAAAAAATTCTTGCTCGTGAAAAATTTGGTAGAAATTTCATGCTTCGATGATATCAAAAAAACTTTATTTTTTATACCTGCTTTGAAACTATTTTTTTATTGATGTTTTGCAAAGCAATAAAATCCACAGCAAGGATCAGGTTCTATTTTATAAGTTCCGGGTTTTTATAGACCGCGATATTGAAGGAGTCAGATTCCTTTTATTTTTAAATTATTATTTTGCTTTCCCTTGGTTTGCTACTGCATCCATTGCTTTTTGAATTGCATCTTGATCCCCCAAATAGTAATGGGTGATTGGTTTTAAATTGGAATCCAATTCATAGACCAATGGAACACCTGTGGGGACATTCATGGCGATGATATCGTCTTCAGATACATTATCCAGATACTTTATCAATGCCCGAAGACTATTGCCGTGAGCTGTGATAATTACTTTTTCACCATTTTTTATCTTTGGAGCAATCACATCGATCCAAGCAGGTAAGAAACGAGCTACTGTATCTTTTAAACACTCAGTCTTAGGCAATTCATCAGCGCTTAGATTTGCATAGCGAGGATCATGTCCCGGAAACCTCTTATCATTTATATCCAGGGCGGGAGGTTGGGTATCATAACTTCTTCGCCAAATTTTTACCTGTTCGTCTCCATATTTTGCAGCAGTTTCGGCTTTATTAAGTCCCTGTAGAGCGCCATAATGTCGTTCATTCAATCGCCAATCCCTGATCACAGGCACCCACATCAAATCCATTTCATCCAGGACTATCCACAAGGTTCTTATCGCACGTTTTAGTACAGATGTGTAGGCAATATCAAAAGTATATCCACCCTGTTTTAGTAATTCTCCAGCTGATTTCGCTTCTGCACGTCCTTTTTCAGTTAAATCAACATCTGTCCAACCGGTAAACAAGTTAGATTTATTCCATTCTGATTCCCCGTGGCGTAGTAAAACAAGTTTGTACATTTTTAAATCCTTTATTCTTGAGTTATTTGTAATTCCAGCTAAAGGCTAGATTTAAGTTTTTTCCCGTATATAACACAAATTATCGCAATTATAAGTGTAATCGCTCCCATCATAATAAATGCATCCTGCCATAAACGCATTGGAAATAGCCGGATGAGCGTATCGGAATAATTGAATAACCATGTATCTCCAGTAAAAAACAGTTTGTGAAACAAAGTAAAAAGTTGATCAAAACTGATCGCTATACCGGCAATGATCAACCCAATTAATCCAATAGTGAACCATCCACCATTTATGATGCCTTGCAGAAAAAATTTTAGAGAACCTTTCTTAAAAAAGAAAACAAATAATACTAAATAAATGACCAGGATTAAATAAAAAATATTTAAAGATTGTAACAATAAAATTTTAACATCCACCATATGGCTAATTTCCCGGTCATTGTAAATATTTGTTCCATCTTCAAATTTTAAATTGGTGAGGCTGCTGGAATTGTTTCTGTCAAAAAGGTAAGACATGGATTCACTTCCCCAATGCATCCTTTCTTCTGTAGAAAAGCCGTAACTGTCTTTCGGAAAACCAGGAAAATTGTACTCAAAAGACAAAAAGAGTGGTGTAAATAATACTCGTATAGAAAACATTATTAAGAAGAATGGCAAAGTAATCGTTATAAGCCATGAAGCGATTTTGTAAATAGTTCTCATTGCAGATTTTCAACCTCCCCTTTCAAGAAAAAGTCAACAATTAATGAATTGGTAAGCCACTCAATTGGTGCTAAATCGTCCGTAAATACTTGGGCAGGTTGTGGATTTTCTGCCAAATTTTGCAAAGTTATCGACATCGTATCCATCAATAAAGGATTCATTCCAGGCTGGTTCTGCAGTGATTTAAAATTCAAAGCTAAATTCGATTTATCTGTTGGTTGGACCGTTGCAAAAAGGATTGAATTAAAAGAATTTGGCAGGTCCATGACATGGACAGTTGGAAAGACTGAAAGTATCGTTGACCCGAGTGAGTCAATCAAACGTCGGTCATCGATTCCACGACCTACATTAATGACCATAACACCGTTTTTTTCCATGTGATCATAAACTTGTTGAAAAAACTCACGGGTCGTCAGATGCCAGGGAATATATGGCGGGCGGTATGCATCTATACTGATAATGTCATATTTCTTATTGCTTGACGCAAGCCCCCACCTTCCATCTTGCTCAATTACAGATAATTGCGGCAAATTCATTCCGAAATATTCTTTTGCAACATCAACGATTTTTGGATCAATTTCAAACCCATCAATTGCAATATTTGGATATACAATGGCAGCCTGACGTGCAGAGGTTCCAGCTGCTAATCCGACAATTGCCATTGAGTTGATATCATCAACTTGAATTGGGGGTTGATTAAAAAATGGGGCTACCAAAACCTGTTCCCAGGGACCATAATAATTATTTTGATCAGGATGAAAAACAGAATGAATCCCCTGACCTTCATTTAATCTCAAGAGATAGTATCCATTTTGTTCAAGTACCTGGATATAGTTGTAAGCCGATTCAGTTTCCAGGACCATTCCATTAGCAATCTTATCCGTCCCACGTGTTCCAAAAATCGCCAGCCCGATAACAATCACAAGCATCCAGCAATATTTTAAAGTGAGTTTCCAACCAACTGTTAATCCCAGGGCTATTAAAGAAAAAACCAATAAAACAGAACTTATCACCAGGAAAGTCAAATATGTACCTATCAATGGTATCAGAATGATACTCGGCAGAAATGTTCCAAAAAAAGAACCAAGTGTTGAAATAGCATAGATTCTGCCAGAGATTTCTCCAGCCTGATTCGCATTTTGTATCGCGATTCGAATCGCAAAAGGTGATGCAGTTCCCAGAAGGGTGATGGGTATGATAAAAAGAATCATTACTACAACAAATGAACCTATCAGGTCGCCCATCCACAGTTGATCAAATGCTTGAGATGATAATTTTAAAATTGGGCGTGAGGCTATGGGAACAATTGCCAGCGATAAAGCTGCCCAGGCTAATATCGAAAGAAAAGTGCTCATATGTGGTGAACGATCGGCCCACTTTCCACCCAAAAAGTATCCAAATGTCAGGTAAATTAGGATCAATCCAATGATCGAAGCCCATACCAGGTTACTGGTTCCGAAATAGTTTCCTAATAATCTCGATGCAGCCATTTCCGCTGCCAGACTGACCATTCCGGATATAAATACAGCTAAGTAGAGGATTTTTCGCATGGTCAAATTATACCGTAGGTTAGTTTTTAGCTATGCTGTCCGTTGTATAATTTAAATAACCATTGGAGGACAAATGAAACTGGTCACGATTGATGAAATGAAAATGATTGAAGAAGAGGCAAATTCCAAAGGTGTTACTTACGCGATGATGATGGAACGAGCTGGTTTAGGAATCTCAAAAGTTATTTTTCGTTATTTTGAACCATTATTTGGTAAATGTGTTACTGCAATAGTGGGTTCCGGAAATAATGGGAGTGATGCTTTAATTGCTTTATCTGACCTGATTGAATCTGGTTGTGAAGTACGTGCATATTTAGTACAGGCACGCAAGAAAGATGAATTACTGGAAAACCTTCTAGGTAAAGGTGTAGAAATAAAACTTGCTTCTGAGGATAAAGAAAAAACAGTTTTGCAGGAATGGTTAAAAACCAGTGATATTTTAATTGATGGCATGTTGGGAACAGGCTTTAAAACCCCTCTGCGGGCAGAATATTCCGAAATTATGAATTTTATTAAGAATTTTGCAGGCAATTATAAAGTAATTGCAGTAGACTGCCCTTCAGGGATCGATTGTGATAATGGGGAAGTCTCAGATGAATGTGTTATGGCAGATATCACTGTCTGTTTACAGGCAGTAAAAGTTGGCTTGTTATCATTCCCAGCATATCAATTTGTCGGAATTCTAGAAGTTGTAGATTTAGAACTACCAATTGATCTTGAATCTGAAAAACTCATAAAGCGAGAAGTCGCTTCTGCAGAAAATGTCAGGAAATTGCTTCCTAAACGTCCTTTACAGGCGCATAAAGGTACATTTGGCACAGCATTGATTATTGCTGGTTCCATTAATTATACCGGGGCGGCTCATTTAGCCGGTCAGGCTGCCTACCGGGTGGGGACAGGATTGGTGAAAATGGCGATTCCCGGACCAATTTACGCCGCATTGGCTGGGCAATTTCCGGAAGCAACCTGGTTGTTGTTACCTCATGAAATGGGCGTGATTAAATCAGATTCGGCAAAAATTGTTCAGCAAAATTTGGATCACGTAACCGCAATATTAATGGGTCCTGGATGGGGAATTGAAGACACAACCAAAGAATTTCTTGAGAAAATGATCACCGGAAAAATGCAGAGCGAAAGAAATAAGGTCGGGATCGGGTTTGTGATGATGGATGCAGAAGAAGATCAATCTGTTTCCAGTATTCTGCCTCCGATCGTAATCGATGCGGATGGATTAAAACTTCTGGTAAAAATTAAGAATTGGGAAAAATGTTTACCGCAAAATACGGTATTAACTCCACATCCAGGAGAAATGTCAATTCTGACCGATTTGCCAATTCAGGAAATTCAAAATAAACGATTAGATACGGTCCAAAAATATGCGAAATTATGGGGTCAAATAGTTGTATTAAAGGGGGCTTTGACTGTAGTTGCTTCCCCGGATGGCAGATTGTGTGTCATCCCAGTAGCGAATCCCGCTCTTGCAAGGGCCGGTACTGGTGATGTTTTAGCAGGAATCATTACCGGAATGATTGCACAAGGTATAGAGTCTTATGATGCTGCAGTTGCCGGTGTCTGGATACATGCTCAAGCTGGAATTGATGCATCCGAAAAAGTTGGTCATCCTGCAGCGGTTATGGCTACTGATGTTCTCAATGCTATTTCACATGTTTTAGCAAGGCTAGGATGAATGATAGAAAAAACCGGTTGAAAGTGTTTACAACCGGTTTTTTTGTTATTTCTGGACTTATCCAACTTCTAATTCTGGACCATTATCATTGGATGTTTCTGCTGTAATTTTCTTTGAAATACGTGATTTTTGTTCCTGGTATATTTCCTGACCTTTTTCTTTTGCTTCCAAAGCTTTTGCTTTTGCTTCTGCTAGCAATGCTTCAGCCTTTTTGACTGCATCATTTGCTGAAACTTCTGCTTTGTTATAGACTTCTTCAGCAGTTTCGGATGCTTTGTCTCGAAGTTCAATAGCTCTTTCTTTAATTACAGTTCTGGTTTCTTCTCCAGATTGTGGGGCCATTAATAATGAAATTACAGCACCAGTGAGACCTCCCACAACAAAACCTATCAAGAATGCACCAAATTCGTCTTTGTTTGACATCTATTATCTCCTTTCGTATCTTAGATGGTTATTAATCAGCTTTATTTTCTATTTTTTTCTTCTTGGGATCAGTATATCCATAAATTTCTTAAACCCAGCAGAATACTCGTTCATTTTAATTACTGGTTCCACTAGATTATTACTGATAAATGAAGTCGTTCCACGTAAATTTCTCAATGTTTCATTGGTCGTTTCCAATATTGGTTTGATTTCGTTTTTGAAAACATTGATCAGAGTTGCTAATTGGATAATTAGGATAATGATGGCGATTCCCATCACAAGTGACTGTAAAGCCATGAAAATGATAAAAATATCCCTTATTCGGCTGGTCGTCTCCAAATCGGCTCGAAATAGGAGAACGACGGAGAAAACTATTAATCCTAAGAGGACAATGATTGCTAGGATTAATAATACCAAATTTCGTTTATTACCCTGATTTCCAGAATCAAAGGTTGTTTTTTCTTTTTCTGGTGGGACTTTTATTGGAGAGTTACTTTGTTCCATAATTTAATTATACACGAATGCCTGAGAATTTCGAACTATTTGTAACAAATGCTGATTATGTATATTTTTTATGGGGTTAATACGAACGCAAGGCATTCAATGTTCAAGTTCGGTTTGATCTATCCAGTGGAATTTTCTTAAATACCAGAACAGATTGAGAGGATCAATTCAGAATAATATTATATTCTTCTTGCCTTTACGATATTTATGGTAATCAGATATTTATTCGAAATTAATCAAACAACCGATTCTTTTTGTGGAGCTATAAATTTCTATAAATCAGTAGTCATCAAGACAAAGCCAAGGCTGTTTGCAGGTTTTGATTCTTAATGTTAAACTTATTTGTTATGCGTTTACTTTTATTGGTCTCTTTTGTTATCAATTTCCTTACTGGCTGGTTTTCTTTGAAAACTCAGCTCGATTTGGTGCGTATCTTATCACCACAAAAAGGAGATGTACTTCAAGGAAATATTGATATTATTGGCACTGCAACGGGAATTGGCTTTCAATATGCTGAAATAAGTTTTCGTTATCAAAAAGATGTTCCTAGTGAATGGTTTTTGATTTCACAAATCTCTGAACTAAAAGTTGATGATTTCTTGTTGACATGGGACACTTCTTCGATTGTGGATGGAGATTACCAGTTAAGGATACAAGCATTTTATTTGGACGGACATCATATTGAAGCAATCATTGAAGATTTGAGAATTCGGAATTATTCACCTGTGGAGACAATTGTTGCAACAAATGTATCCCCTTCTTCACTCCTAAGTACAAAACAACCTTCGCAGGTAATGACATCTACAAAAGAAATATTAGAATATGCGACGCCATTACCCAAAAATGAATTAACTGTTGAAATTGGAGATATTTCCAATTCTGCTTTCCAGGGTTCGGTTATTGGGGTCTTGATATTGATCGTTATAGGATTGTGGTTAATTTTGCGTGAAAGAAAGATTGGTTGAATAGAAAATATGGATAAGAATATTTTTGACTTGTTTGCGAAACGCAATCCTATTGAAAATAATCCAAATCTGGAAAAGACGATCTTAATTGTTGGACTTGGGAATCCGGGAAAACAGTACGTTGGAAACCGGCACAATGTTGGATTTATGGCAGTCGACTACATCATAAATCAGTTTCAATTCACAGGCAAAAAAGTCAAATCTAAATCCATTGTAGTTGAAGGACGATACAAGCAATTTAAATTGATCTTTTCCAAACCACAAACATATATGAACTTATCTGGAGTATCAATTTCCGGTTTGGTGAAGTTTCATAAGATTCCGCTGAATCAATTACTTGTTATTCATGATGATATTGACCTGCCATTTGGAGTCATCCGTCTCCGACCCTCGGGTGGGGCGGGTGGACAAAAGGGATTGGGTTCAATTATTGAAAGATTAGGCACGAAAGAATTTGCAAGATTGCGAATTGGTGTTGGTCGCCCTCCTGGGCGAATGGATGCAGCAGAATACGTTTTGAAGGATTTTATTAAATCTGAAAAAGAGGAAATACCTTTCATACTCAATACTGTTTTTCAATCTGTTCGGGTATTTTTGGATTCGGGATTAGAGATAGCAATGAATCAGTTTAATGGCAATGCTGTAAAAGAGGACTAACCTCAATGTTGGAAGCAATTCAAAAACTCGATGCTTATCAGAACCTGATTTCTGATCTTCAATCAGGAAAAACTCAATCTTCGGTCGGATTGTCTAGATCTGTACGATTACCTATGACTTCTGCGTTCAGCCGATCCTTGAATTGGCCGATTGTCTATGTGGTTGAAAGAATGGATCAAGCGATCAGTCTTGCTGATGAGCTTTCTTTTTGGATTGATCATGATCAAATACAACTATTTCCTGAACCAACACCTATGTTCTATGAAAAAGCTTCCTGGGGATCCTTAGCAAGGAAGGACAGATTACAAGCCTTGACTCGTTTATCTCAATATCACTTGCCAGGAGTAGATCACTCATCCAAAGCACCCATCATCATAACGACAGTGCGTGGTCTAATGACAAGGACAATTCCAAGACGAGATTACCTAAAATCGATTCGATTTTTAAAACCACAAATAGAAATTCAACCTGAGGTACTTGTCCGTGAATGGGTGAGCTTTGGTTATGAAGCCAGGGACATCGTAGTCGAACCAGGGCAATTTTCCAGACGCGGGGGATTATTGGATATCTGGTCGGTGTCTGATTCAAATCCTGTTCGTATAGATTTTTTTGGTGATGAGATTGAATCCATTCGAGAATTCGATCCCGCAACGCAAAGGACAATCAAAAGATTAAATTCATTAACAATTACCCCTGCAAGTGAGGTATTATCCTCAAAAGCAGAAGCGGCAGGGATAAGTACCATTGATTTGACAGAATTCTCTTTGCCTTTGGTGTATTCGTTTCCGGCAAGTATTCTTGATTACCTACCAAAAAAATCAGTCATTTTGATGGATGATTTTTTACTTCTAAAATCTATTGCAAATGAAATTGAAGAACAGGCGGTCCGCTTCCGGAATGAATCCATTCGGGAAGGTGTTTTATCAGAAGATTATCCATTGCCTTACCAATCCTGGTCCGAGATTGAGGATCTTTTAAGTAGTTATAAATGGATTGACTTTGGATATTCATCTCCTGATGTTTTCTCAGAAGTTTCGCAGGCTTTTTCACCAGGACCGAGGTTTGGTGGAAGAATTAAGTCGTTTATTGATTATTTATCAGAAAGATGTGCAAATGGCGAAAAGTGTTGGGTTATATCGCGACAAATAAAAAGAATTTCTGAATTGTGGTATCCAAACCTTAATATAAATAATCAACCTGAATTCATAGAAGGAAGTGTCTCTGAAGGTTTTACGATTACCAGTTTTGAAAATAAAACCCATGTGTTTTCAGATAGTGAAATTTTTGGATGGGACCGCCCGCAACCACGAAAAAGATCAAGAACACAAGTTAGTACACCTGAATCGGAATTTGTTGATTTAAAAACTGGGGATTGGGTGGTACACGTCGATTTTGGAATTGGTCGATTTGTAGGGTTAGTCTCTCGTGTCCTTGAGGGTATTGAAAGAGAGTTTTTGTGTGTTGAATACGGGAACAATGATCAATTATTTGTGCCAGTTCATCAAGCTGATCGCTTGAGTCGATATATTGGACCGGATGGAACCGAACCAAAATCAACACGTTTAGGAACTCAAGAATGGTCGCTTGCAAAAGCAAAAGTCCGTGCAGCTGTTCAAGAAATCGCTCAGGAATTGTTAGATCTTTATGCCCGAAGGACTGTAGCAAAAGGGATGAAATTCAGTGCTGATGCTGTTTGGCAGCAAGAACTCGAAGCGAGTTTTCCTTATGTTGAAACCGATGATCAACTTAAAGCGATTAATGATGTGAAAAAAGATATGGAATCAATTCGACCAATGGATCGATTATTGTGTGGTGACGTTGGTTATGGCAAAACTGAAGTTGCATTAAGGGCTGCGTTCAAAGCGGTTATGGATGGGAAACAGGTTGCTGTACTCGTTCCAACAACGGTTTTAGCACAGCAGCATTATGAAACTTTTCGAACCCGTTTATCTCCTTACCCTGTTGATGTTGAAATGCTTTCAAGATTCCGAACCCAAAAAGAACAGGAAACAATTCTGATTAAACTCATGCTAGGGGAAATTGACATCGTTATCGGAACACACAGACTACTTTCAAAAGATGTCGGGTTCAAAGACATTGGGTTGGTCATTATTGACGAAGAACAACGGTTTGGTGTGACACACAAAGAATTCTTCAAGAAGATTAGGACA
>PHBS01000196.1 GCA_002841995.1 Chloroflexi bacterium HGW-Chloroflexi-8 | reverse complement strand
CCTTTACGATCTATTTCAATTTATTTCTTTTTTGCCTACAATAAATAATATGAAATCGACCCTAAAAATAATCCTCCCGATCCTCATTCTGATTACTGCCACTTTAGCCTGTTCTCTGCCCATTAACACAACCCCATCTGCAGAGGATGTTGAAAACCAGGCAGGCACAGCTGTTGCGGCCACTTTAACAGCCATGGCTTTAACGCCAGCACCACATGGTGAGATCACCACTACAGCCACCATCATGCCAAGTGAGACACCCACTATTGAACCCACTCCGAGTGCGACGTCATTGGCTGGACTGAACCCTTTTCATCTGGCTTATATCGACCGAAATGGAAACATGTGGACATGGCAACAAGGTTCTTCGCCTGATCAGATCATTGCAAGTGGTGATGTGGAGAGATTATCACTTTCCAAAGACGGACAAAGAATCGCTTTTTCCCGAGCCTCATCCGATTACATGGAACACAGTCTCTGGGCAATTAATTTTGATGGCAGCAATGAGCATCTTCTCATCAGCCACGAGGATTTTATGAGCATGCCGCTCAGCTCGAATATCCAGGCGGATTGGGTCGTCGCCCGTTACCCGTTCATGTTCTCATTTGTACCGGGTAGCAATACCAACCTGGCTTTTATTACAGTACCGCAATTTGAAGGTCCCGGTTTTATCGATAACAAAGACCTCTGGTTAGTGGATGTTGAAACCGGAACCCGCGCCAATGTTCTGCCTGCCGGGTCTGGAGGTCATTTTTATTACAGTCCGGATGGCAATCAGATTGCGATTGTAACCGGATCGGATATCAGCCTGGTGAATGCGGATGGAACCAGCCGAAGGAGCAGTGTATTAAGTTATGAACCTGTCCTGACATACAGTGAATATGAATATCACGCCTTCCCACAGTGGTCACCGGATAGCAGCTACCTGCGTGTCGCCATTCCTTATCGTGATTCACTTGGAGATCCCAGTATGCCCGGGCATCTTTATCAGCTCCCTACCGATGGCAGTCCCGCGACTTTTATCGGTAATGTTAATTTTGCGCCCATTACCGCAGGTGTCTTTTCACCGGATCTGACAAAACTGGCTTTTATCCAGCAAATTGGCGATTCTGCTGACAATAAATATGCCATGATGATTTCCAACCATGATGGTACAGAGCCTATCGAAATAGCCCGGGATGGACTCGGGTTTTCTGGTTGGTCACCGGATTCCAACCATTTCGCCTACATCATTTGGAATCCACGCATCCATCTCATCAGTCAGGTTAGCACATCCGGTTCATTATCTATTGATGGTACAAACTCTGATAATTTAAACTGGATCTCTGAAGATCATTTTATTTTCACCAGCATGAATGAACCCAACTGGGAAATTCGTATGGGATCCTTAGGCTCGCCCAGCACTTTGATCGTCACCCTGGCGCCTGGTGATGGCAGCCCATCCTATGATTTCAGTGGCAGGCCGTAATTCGATCGATCTACCAGACACCGTAGACGAGCAATGCAATTAAAAGTCCCAGGATCACACCACCTACCACCTGCGGAGGGGTGTGCCCCAATACTTCTTTTAACTTGTCCATTTCGAGTGGTTCTCCACGCAAGACTTCCTCAAACAGGAGGTTAATCTTTTGTGCGTGAATACCAGCCTGTCTTCGAACTCCGGTTGCGTCATAAACGACGATCATCGAAACTGCGAAAGCCAGGGCAAAAATTGGTGACCCAAACCCATAATTCAAACCAGTAGATAATGTAACCGAGGTCATCAAAGAAGAATGAGAACTAGGCATTCCTCCGCTGCTGAACCACAACCCCCAGTTTACCCGATGATTAATCAAGTATTCCAGCGGTACTTTTAAAAATTGACCTAAAAACCAGGCCAACAGACCGGCCACAAGGACCTGATTCTGAACCAAATCTAAAAACATAGATCAGGCTTCCTCTTCTTCGGTCTCGTCCGATGATAAATTTACATGTAACTGCTGCATTCTTAATTGGGCTTTTTCCAGTAGATCTGCACAATAACGGGTTAGAAATTGCCCACGCTCAAACAAAAGAAGGGAATCCTCTAAATTCATAGACTCGCCTTCCAAACGATTCAAAACCTGTTCCAATTCGGTAAATGCCTGTTCGTAAGATAAATTTTCTTTGGACTCTAGCTGGGTCATTCATATCTCCATTTTACAAAACACCGTCAATTATAAATACTAATTATGGATTAGAAGATTTATTAATGGATGTTAACCGTGCATCCATTTCGCCATCCGCAACTCGAATATGCACTTCATCATCTCTGGATACCTCATTCACAGATCGGATAACCTTCCCATCCGCATTCCTGACTATTGCAAAACCTCTATTGAGTACTTGCAATGGGTTGAGGGATTCCAGATGCCTTATCGCACCTTCCAAATGTGAATGACGTAATGCCATTTGATGCTGCAAATTTCGTTCCAAACGTTGAGTCATTTCATCCAATCTTTGGCTGTCATTGCGAATTTTAGCGATTGGCGAAAGCAAATTTAATCGATGGTTTATCCGGCTTAAATTGTGATCTAAATCTGTCAACCGGTCTTCAAACGAATCTTTCAAGCTTGCATACACAGATCCCAAATCTCGCAAAAGATCGTTTTTGTCAGGTGATACAGCGACCGCAGCCCCTGTCGGTGTAGGTGCGCGTACATCTGCAGCATAATCAGATAAAGTGAAATCAGTCTCATGCCCAATACCGGTTACTACAGGCACTGAAGAATTGACCACTGCCCGAACAACATTTTCATCATTGAAAGCCCATAAATCTTCCAGAGAACCCCCACCACGAGCAAGAATAATAACATCCACACGCCCATATCGGTTAAGTTCTTCAATTGCTTTTACAACCTTTGCTGGCGCTTCTTCCCCCTGTACCACTGCGGGAGCCAAAATAACTTCAACTAACGGGTATCGATTTTGTAGGGTATTGAGCATATCCTGAAGGGCGGCACCGGTGGGTGACGTGACAATACCAATTCTGATTGGAAACTTAGGCAAGCTTCGTTTTCGACCTTCCTCAAAAAGTCCTTCAGCCTCCAAACGGGCTTTTAACCGCAAAAATTCCTGGTAAAGCAAGCCTTCACCTGCCAGGCGTACTGCATCGACGTAAAGTTGATATTGTCCACCGGCTTCATAAACACTGAAAGCACCATGTACCTCCACAGCGCTGCCTGTTTGTAATTGATTGCGCATACGAGAAGCTTGGGCTCGCCAAATAACGCACTTTAAAGTGGCGCCACTATCTTTCAGAGTAAAGTAGATATGCCCGGAGCTGGGGGTCGAAAGGGTAGAGACCTCGCCAGAAACCCAAACATCCCGCAGAATCTCATCACTTTCCATCATTGCACGTAAGTATTGTGTAATGCCGGAAACGGATAAAACCCGGGGACCAAATAATGAAGACTGTTCAAACATGTGTTTAGCATACCCTGCCATGATTTGGCTGTCAACCAAATTGATCGGGCTGAAAAGAAAGTTTTTTGTAGCAGGGGAGAAATTATAACAGTCAACTTTTCGTTAATTTGCCAATTCATGTACAATAAAACTATGGAATATCTTTGGTCACCCTGGCGGATGAAATATATTATGGACAAAGAAAAAACTCCCCAATGTGTCTTTTGTGACGCAATCTCCCATCAAAGTGATGAGGAGTACCTGATCCTACATCGTGGGAAAAACGCGTTTATCATGGTTAACCGTTTCCCTTACACCAGCGGCCATTTGTTGGTTTTGCCTTATAAACATGTGCCATCATATGAGGATTTGGATCAGGATTCGCGGTCTGAGATCATGGAATTATTGAATCTTGTCACCCACGCGTTACGGGCAGTTTACCATCCACAGGGGTTTAACGTAGGCGCAAATATCGGTGAAGATGCTGGCGCAGGTATCGCCCCCCATGTTCATTTTCATCTGGTCCCTCGCTGGCGTGGGGACAGCAATTTTATGTCGGTCACTGCGAATACCAGGGTTTTGCCGGAAGAAGTAGAAGAAAGCTACCGGCGCATTAAACAGATCTGGGACAGGTTGTTCGGCTAATCGTCGCTCTCAGGTGTTAATGATAAGTCCGGCGTTTCTGTTACATCATCTTCAGGTTCAGGAGTGTCATCTTCGTCTATTTCAGGCGTGTTGTCATCATTCTGATCGGTGGCAATCATCGTATTCGCAGGGGTTTTAGATTTCTCCATGTTTTGCATTTGTACTGTCTCTTCCACATCATCCGTATCTTGTGCCGTACGCGCTAAACCTAAAGTAGAAATTAATAGAGATTCTTTTTCCAGCTCAGGCAAATCGTCGGAAGCTGAAGCAGACTTCTCTGAAGGTGAATTGTTGCCATTTTGTCTCTTCGGCGATACCTGTCCAGAGGTGTTGGAATTACTTTCCTTCTCAACAGACATTGAAAGAATAAGATATTCCTCACTATTTAATCGGATCGCAGTCGCCTTGACTCCCAGCCCATCGATTAAAGGAATCTGTAACATTGAATGCTGTGATACTTGGATGGGAATCCCATTCACCAGCCACTGTCCTTGAGAATCCTGATGAAGTACGCCATTTAAGTAAAACAACCGCAATTCCAATGTTCGGACCACAACTCCATCTTCCTGGACGAATCCATTAATTTGAATATATGACCCACTTAATAAAGCATTCCAGTTTGGAGACTCTTGATCCGTTCGTAAAGGAACACCTTGAACACCCCAGACTCCATTTTCATCCTGTAAAAGCCAGCCTGCAAATTGAACCTGTTCTTTCCTGCCCGTTTGTTGAAGCCGGATAACCTCATTTACGCGTCGTGCATCCAGTACTTCTTCAAATTTTAATTTACCTAGAGAGTCTCGACTCAGCGCCAACTGTATCTGTTCTACAGACCGTTTGATGCCATAAAAGGGTTGACCTGGTAAGGATTCAGCAGAGACCAGCCCGGTAATCGTTAAACTGGCAATTAAAATGGTTGTGATAACAATCATTTGAGTGGCAAAACGTATTCCTCGTATCCACTCCCAAAATCCGGTTTTATTTGGTTTATTATTTAAATTTTTAGCTACAGCCATATAATTTTGTTTGCTTGACTGTTGAGCAAGAGGATTAACTTGTATCTTTCCAAAATTTATTAATGAGATAGCTTTGATTGATTTTATCAATTCTTTATCATCAGGCATATTCGCGAGAATAGACTCAACACTCTCTCCAGCCTGTAACCTGGAAAAAGCCTGGTCAATGAAGTCTAGGCGATCATCGTTAATCATTCCCAGCCTCTTTTTTCAAAATGCTTGCGGATAGACAGAATTGCCCGATGCTGCAATAACTTTATCGAACCTATGGACTTTTTCATCATTCTAGCGGTTTCATCTAATGAATATTCTTGAGAAAACCTTAAAGTCAAAACATGTTGTTGATCTGAAGTTAAATCATTTAAAACAATTTGAAGATCTTCCATTTTTAGGGATTGTTCCACTTCTTCGTGCGTGTTTCCTTTTGTTTTCAACTCTGTTTGATCATCCAAATTTATCAGCGGTTTTGTATAAGCATCACGATAAAAATCCATCACCAAATGATGGGTTGTTCCCATCAACCATGCGCCTAAATACTCGATTTCTTTTTTTGAATTCTTAATATTTGAAATAAATCGCATAAACACTTCCGCTGTGATATCTTCACAGATTTGACGATTAGCTATCCGATAACAAACATAACCCCATACTTTGGGGTAATATCGGTCATGGATCATCGCAATTGCCTGCATATCGTTTCGCCTGGCTTTTTCTAGTAATTGATGATCTTCCAATTCTTTGGGAGGTGGTGTTTCATCCTGCATTGTTTCAGTATACTGGAAGCTCATTTAATTGTCAGTATCTCTAATAAACTTAGGATGAGCACAGATTAAATTTTATTCAGTGCTCATCCACCAATTTATTTCTAGTTCAAATTAGTCACCATCATTCATGTCATCATCGTCATCATCGGTAGAGTCATCATCGTCATCATTGGAATCATCAGTAGAGTCATCATTGGAATCATCGTTATCATCGTCTATGTCATCATCTGAATCATCGTCCATGTCATCATCTGAATCATCGTCCATGTCATCATCTGAATCATTGTCCATGTCATCATCTGAATCATCGTTCATGTCATCATCT
>PHBS01000195.1 GCA_002841995.1 Chloroflexi bacterium HGW-Chloroflexi-8 | reverse complement strand
ATGATCGCATTATGTCTTTACTTACTGAGTTTGGGTTGGAAAAGCGCGCCAAAGACAAGGTCGGGACCTATAGTAAAGGTATGAAGCAAAGCCTTGCTCTGGCCAGGGCATTACTCCATAAGCCAAAAGTTTTGTTTTTGGATGAGCCGACTTCAAGTCTTGACCCGGTTGCAGCCCGCCATGTTAACGATTTAATTGAAAGGTTGACCAGGCGCGAGGGTTGTACTGTGTTTTTATGTACCCACAACCTGGTTGAAGCCCAAAAGCTTTGTGATCGTGTCGCTGTCATGCAGCATGGCCAGCTTAAAGCGCTTGGCACACCGGCTGACCTTACTCGCCAATATATTAAAAGGCAAAATATTGAGTTAGAAGTCGAAGAGAATCAGATTGAGAAAACCAACCAGATTCTTGTCTCACACCCGGATTTGGTTTTGAGAACCCCTGTATTGGAAAAGAACATGTTACTGGTGACTGTTTCGGGTAGAGATGCCATTCCAGAAATATTGACACTGCTGACTGTAAATAATATTTCAGTTTACCGTTTGAACCCGCAAGAAGTGAACCTTGAAGAAGTTTACTTTGCCTTAAATGGAGAGTCAAAATGAAAAAAAGAACGTTGTTTGCCATCATGCTAAAAGATTTAAAAGTTGCCATACAGAATAAGGGAGTAATTATTCCCATAATTGTTCTACCGGTTATTTTGTTTGTGGTTCTTCCCTGGGTTTTAACTTTGATTCCTACGCTGGCGGGTGGTACCTTTGGAAATGTTCAATCGATGGAATCGCAGATTGGTAGTTTATTAAAAAACATGCCGGCTGCTTTACAAAACCAGTTGGCTGGTCATTCTGCTCCCGAACAAATGGTGATTTTTATCCTGGTTTATGGGTTCGCACCCATGTTTCTGATCCTCCCGTTGATGGTAGCCTCAGTTTTGGCTGCGGATAGTTTTGCAGGCGAAAAAGAAAGAAAGACGATGGAAGCACTGCTCTATACACCCACAAGCGATCGAGAATTATTTGTTGCAAAAATACTCGGTCCCTGGCTGGCAGCAATTGTCATCAGTGTAATAAGTTTTATCCTCTATACAGTCATGGTTGATCTGGCTGGCTGGATATCAATGAGAGAAATTTTGCTACCGAATTTGATGTGGATAGCACTGGTGTTTTTTGTTGCGCCTGCAACGGCCGGTTTAAGTCTCGTGATAATGGTTTTTGCTTCTGCAAAAGCCCAGGGTTTTCAAGATGCTTATCAAACAGGTGGAATGGTAGTTTTACCATTGCTTGGACTGGTTTACGGGCAAATTGGCGGCGTTATGTATTTTACAGTTGGAGTGGTCTTAATTCTTGGTTTTGTATTTTGGGTTTTACTAGCAGGTTTGCTTTCATTGGCTAGTAAGAAGTTCAACCGTGAACAATTAATGATAAAAAATCGTTAACCATAATTGAGAGAGATAAATGAAAAACAATACAAGCATTATTTGGATCGCATTAATTATTATCCCCCTTGCATTAATCGCAGCGATTGCAGGTGTATTTTGGCAGGGCACTGGAGACTCATATTCATTTCAAACTTTACGAGGAGAATCTGTTGCAATTCGCGGTTCTGGATTGTATGCCTTCGATACGGTCAACTCCTCTTCACAAGAAATAGCGCAAGATGTGGTAACAATAATTATCGGTATTCCTTTGTTGATTGTGGGTGTGTTGTTAACAAAAAAGGGTTCCATGCGTGGACGGTTGTTGTTGACTGGCGGACTCGGATATTTCCTTTATACCTATGCATCGATGTCTTTCTTGACAGCTTTCAACCCTTTTTATTTGATTTATGTAACACTATTTTCCTTAAGCCTGTTTGGATTCATACTGGCACTTTCGGGGTTGAATCCACTTGAAGTGACCCAAAATATTTCCAACAGTTTTCCTCGCCGGGGAATAGCCATCTATTTTTTGATCGTTGGTGCATTCTTGAGTATGGCCTGGTTAGGATTGGTGGTGCCGCCTATTTTTAGTGGTCAGCCGCCAGCCGGTTTGGAATCAGCGATCACCATGGTCATTCAATCACTTGATCTGGGGGTTATTGTTCCAACAAGTGTCATTACTGCGGTTCTTTTGCTAAAAAATAAACCTTGGGGTTTTACACTCGCCATTGTTGTATTGCTTAAAATATTGACCATGGGTACTGCCTTGGTGGCAATGATCCTTAACCAGCTCCGTGAAGGGATTGCGATTGAACCTGTCACATCAATCATATTTGTGTTAATTAGTCTTTCTGGAATATTTTTAGCATTTCTAGCTTTGAGAAGTGTTCAACAAAAGCGTTTTGTGTAAAAAAATAAATAAATTTAAAGAACTGGCGCCTGTTTAACTGTTAGGGGTGCCGGTCCTTTGCTGAGAATCATCTAAAAATGGATTGTTGTAATCGGTTTTGAAAAAGAAGTGAAACATGAAAATAAGAAATATTT
Organism: Chloroflexi bacterium HGW-Chloroflexi-8; assembly: GCA_002841995.1. GTDB lineage: Bacteria > Chloroflexota > Anaerolineae > Anaerolineales > Anaerolineaceae > UBA6170. The sequence continues at coordinate 3,738 of PHBS01000195.1, read as the reverse complement.
CTGAAAATGACATTGATGAATTCTATTTGCTGTGTAAAAAGATAGATCAAGAAAGCCAATTCGCATTACTTGAACCTTTTGAAAAAGCGAAGTCACTTGAAGAGCAAAAAGAGATTGTTCGGTCAATTACAAGACAAAAAAATAAGGCAATTTTTATTGTTGAAATGGATGAACAGCTTGTAGGGTATCTGGGCGTTTTTGCCGGTGAGTATCCATTAAATTATCACTGTGCGAAGGTAACCATAGGTATTCTTCATGCCTATGCTGGAAAAGGGATTGGAAAGCAGTTATTTGAAATTCTTGATAAGTGGTCTAAAGAGCATTTTATCCATCGCCTTGAATTGAGTGTTTCAAGTCATAATGAGCTGGCAATCAATTTGTTCATATTGATGGGGTTCCAATATGAAGGCGCAAAGCATGATTCGTTAAAAACTCACAATGGTTTTATAAATGAATTTACAATGGCAAAACTACTCGGGTAAGTGTTTATCTCGTGATATATTAAATAAACCTGACCGAAAGGCCAGGTAATAACTCCCCCAAGGATGGGGGAGTTTTATTTTGTAGACTTGTATCATTAAAAATGTAAACAATTCAATCAATTGTTTTTCCTTATTTTTGTAATTAGAGGTACAAATGAAAATTGTTATTAGTCCGACAATCAAATCTAATACTGATTTCAATCTCTCATTAACCTCAAAATATTTTGAGCTTGAGTTACAAGATTGGCATTTTGCCTATAGTGAAAATGCTGAGGATCTACGACTGCGGTTTGAACCAGATGACAGCATTCAAAATGTCAACAAGGAAAACGTCATGCCGACAGATTTCGAGTCACAGGATAGTTTTATTGAATTGAGTAAACACCAGGGGTTTGTTTTTGCACTTCGATAGAATGAGTGGTGAGTCATATTCGTTTGATGAATTCATGATGTTATTTTTTTTTATGAAAGGATACTTCGAAACAATGAAAAAAATGTTTGTTATCATAGGTCGGATTTTTGCTTTTCTTTTATTGATGATTTTTTGCTTGCCAGTCTGTTTGCTTCCAAAAGCAACTGCAGTTCCTGAATGGATTTGGATACCCCTTGCTGTAATCGAAATTGCCTTAATTGTTCTATTTTTTGCAAGTAAACCTGCTGCGAGAGCGACATTTATTCCATTATTGGGAACGCTGCTCATTGCTGTACTCTCTGTTCTTGTTTCAAAATGGTATGCCATGACCCCTCCTATCACCGATCAGGCCGGTAATGTTATTGCTGGCAGCATTGCGACGCTTGAAAAAGTGGAACTTAATGGAAGCCAACAATGGATTTCGATTCGTGGGAAAGACGCTTCCAAACCTTTGCTCCTGTTTTTGGCTGGTGGACCTGGTGGTACTCAGATGTCGACTGAGCGTTATAATCTTGCGGAATTGGAGGATTATTTTGTGGTCGTCAATTGGGAACAACCTGGTGCAGGAAAATCATTTGATGCTGTGAAACGCTCGACTATAACCGTTGATCGATACATTGAAGATGGACATGAATTGGTTCAGCAGCTCAAACAACGTTTTGATCAAGAAAAAGTTTATGTTTTGGGTGAGTCATGGGGTTCCGCGCTTGGAATTATGCTCGTTCAAAAATATCCTGAGGATTTCTTCGCATTTATTGGCACCGGTCAAATGATTGCATTTCTTGATACTGATCTCAAAGATTATTATTTTGCCATTGATTTGGCAAAACAAAGTGACGATAAAGCAAAAGTTGAAAAATTGGTGAAACAAGGACCCCCACCTTATTATGGAAAAGGCATGTCATGGAAGGAGGCTGCTTTCTTAATGGATACATACAATTACATGAATGCCAATCCAGAGATCGCGCGAGATAATGGGAACACGTTTCGTGACCTGGCTGCTCCAGAGTATGGACTTTATGATAAGTTATGCTATTTTTTAGGTGTTATTAAAACATTGGATGTTGTCTATCCTCAGCTTTGGGATGTCGATTTCAGAACCCAGGCGACCAAATTGGATGTCCCGGTATATTTCTTGATCGGTCGCCATGACATCAATGCTCCCACTGAGTTTGTGGAGCAATACATTGAAGTGCTCGATGCACCTCATAAAGAAATTGTTTGGTTTGAGCATTCCGGGCATAATCCGTGGGTATCTGAAGCTGATCGTTTTGTTGATGTGATGGTGGAAACTGTTTTAACTCAAACTCAACCATGAACCTGTCCAGATGACCAGTAAAAAACTCCCCCAGCGGTTGGGGAGTTTTTGTTTTATTTGCACTATTATCAATATAGAAATTATTTAATTGAGGAGTATCACATGATCAACAAACTTATCATTTTTATTGGCCGGTCATTAGCCTTTTTGCTCACCATTGCTCTGTGTATTCCTGTGGTTTTATTACCCAATGAAACCAGTGTTCCAGTAAACATCTGGCTGCCTTTGGCCGCCGCGGACTTGGGCTTGATTATCATTTTCTTTCATATCAAACCCATCGTTAAAGGGACTGCAATTTCTTTGGCAGGTGTGTGTGCGGTTGCATTAATTGCAGTTTTATCCACACATGCATATTCACAAACAATTTCGGTATCAAATCCCAAGGATAGTATTATCCATACCGGTGTGTCATATATTCAAGAAATGGTAATGACAAATAACCCCCAATAGAACTCATACCAAAATTAAAACAAATAAAAAAAAAGAACTGTGAATCTTGGTGAGGAATACCAATGAACAACAACAAAAATGTCAAAAATACTTCGAAACAATCTGTAGGCTTAAAGATTCTTACAACAACCTTAGTGTCAATCTTCTCATTTTTACTGATAGGCATTTTGGCTGTGACAAGCCTGTTATTCATTTGGAGCCCTGGAGAGGCAAAACCACTTATGGATGAAAATGGAGAAGTAATGATAAATAGTTTATCTGAAAAGACATTTATCAAAGTAAACGGCACAACTCAAGGCATGTTCATTAAAAGTGCCAATACCAATAATCCAGTTCTTCTATTTTTGCACGGTGGACCGGGGATGCCTGAGTATTTTCTGACCCAACAGTATCCCACCAGATTGGAAAACGATTTTACTGTCGTCTGGTGGGATAGGAGAGGTGCTGGCCTATCCTATTCTCCAAATATTTCAAAAGAAACGCTCACCATTGAGCAATCCATAATCGACACGATTGCGGTTACAAATTATCTGCGTGACCGTTTCGGAAAAGAGAAAATCTACCTGATGGGTCATTCTGGCGGAAGTTTTATCGGTATTCAAGTCGCGAAGCGGGCTCCTGAATTGTATTATGCCTATATCGGTATGGCCCAAATGGTTTACCAGGTCAAATCCGAGAAGTTGGCATATGAATACATGCTTCCAAAGTACAGAGAAATGGGTGATACGAGGATGGTGCGTTTGCTTGAAAATAACCCTGTTACATTAAGCGTGCCTCTTCCTCTAGGATATGAGAAGATTCGTGATGAAGCCATGCATCGATTAGGTGTAGGTTCAACCCGGGATATGGATTCAGTGATCACCGGTGTCTTTTTGCCTTCCTGGAAATTCCCAGAATACACATTGAAAGAAAAGATCAATCTCTGGAAGGGTAAATTTTTTACCCATTCTGCGATGTGGAATGAGATGATTGCCACTGACTTGACCCAAAATTTCACAGAGTTTGATCTTCCGATCTACTTCTTGGAAGGAAAGTATGATTACACTTGCTCATATGAACTTGCCAAAGAGTATTTT
>PHBS01000011.1:41477-48117 GCA_002841995.1 Chloroflexi bacterium HGW-Chloroflexi-8 | reverse complement strand
CGTTAGAGATCAACAAAAAAAACTAACTTGGAAGGATGAGTTTAACTCAAGGATTCCAATGCTGCAGCATGGAAACCGGCCAGCATACCCATGACTCCACCAGAACCAAGGCAGGAACCACCACCAGGATATGCATCACCAAACACAGAACCCGATGTATTACCAACTGCATATAAACGTGGAATCGGTTGACCGCTGATATTTAATACTTGGGCATTCTTGTTGATACGAAGACCACCATTGGTACCACAGGTACCAGGACCATAAACGCTTCCAAAGAAGGGACCTTTTTCCAAAGGAGCTAAGCAAGGATTCTTGAGATCAGTACGCGTAGCGTCACCAGCAGTGTTAAGATCAAATTGATATTCACCACGATGCCATACTGGATCTTTACCCTCGGCAGCATTAGCATTGAATTCTTCAATCGTTGCATTGAAGCCATCTACATCAATGCCTAGTTTTTCGCATAATTCTTCCAATGTGTCAGCCTGGGTAATCCATTCGGGAATTACACCCATTTGGTATCCACTACCTGGCATAAAATATCGTTCAAAGAAATTGGAATCACAGACCCAGAAGGAATTTGCATTCCGCCATTCGAATTTTCCAGTGTCATAGACCCAGAAAGCACGGTTAAAGACATGGTATGCAGCAGCCTCATTACCAATACGTTCACCATACTTATTAACAACGATTGAACCTGGTTTTCCACGATAAATCTGCCAATCTGCTTCACCTTGTAGTTTTTCGGGATCGACTGGATAGAAAGGAACACCCCAACAAGAGTTCATGTTGCGTAAATCGGCACCCAATTCCATGCCCATTCGTTGTCCATCACCTGTATTGGTGGAAACAGCATTGCTGGCAATGATAGGACCACGTAAGAATGCTGTCGTCATTTCTTTATTGAAATCGAATCCACCTGTGCCAAGGATAACACCTTTCTTTGCCTTGATCTTTAATTCACCATCCAGACCTTCTGCCAAAATACCAATCACTTCACCCGCTTCATTGGTATAAAGTTTTTTGCCGGAGGTTTCTAACATAATTTCAACTCCTAAACCCTCAAGTGTTTCGCGAATGAATGACCATGTTCCACCACCACCAAGGTTTTTGTCATCCCGTTTGAGGTAAATGGTACGGCCAAAAGAACGGAAACCATCCACTTCATAGTAATCTGCATATTGCTTTCCAGAACTGACTGACCATTGGAAATTAAATTTATCACGTGACCATTCCGCCATTTTGTTTGCGGTATCAACATAGTTAGTGATCAATTCGTCGTTTGATTGACCCGCTGTAACAATATTGAGGAACTTAATTGCATCTTCGCGGTTATCTTCGAGACCTTGTTCAGCCATAACATAGTTGGCCGGAATCCAGAACCCACCGCCAGATAACGACGAAGTACCGCCGAAGACCAAGCCTTTTTCTATTACCAATACTGATTCAACGCCAGCATCCTTGGCAGCCAGGGCAGCAAAAGCTACTGTACCAGAACCAACAACAACGACATCAACTTCTTTGTCCCATTTAATTTCAGCAGCACCAGCTGCTTTTGGGGCGCAGGCTTGCAATGAGCCAGCTGCAGCTAAACCGACACCAACCATTGCAGTTTTCTTTAGAAAGCTGCGTCTAGATACTAAATTTTGGGCATTCTCTTTTTCAGACATTGAAAACCTTTCTATACAACACAAATGATTTGTAGAATGAAACTTCTCCTAGTTCCATCATTTAGCAGTATAGTGATGTTTTTCACAAATAGCATTGGACATTCGCGGGACGTGCAAATAGATAAATGTTGATAATTTTTTAAACTTAAGCTTAAAGGTAAAGTAAATTCCACATCAGTTAAATTGGAATTTTATTTTAATCTACCCATTCACTTGCTCTCTTCAGAGCGATTGACCGTTTATTCCGGTTCGATCAACTTGTTTCGAACCGCATACAATACCAATTGTGAGCGGTTGGAAAAGTTTAGTTTACTTAATATATTGCTGACATGTGCTCGAATCGTAGCCTGACGTAAACCAAGATCATTTGCAATAATCTTATATGGTTTTCCCATCGCAACCATCTTCAAAATTTCAAGCTCGCGGTCAGTTAATTCAGTTTTAAGATCTTCCTGTTTTGGGTGCTGGAATTCCCGCATCATCTTGCGCGTGAATGCCGGGTTTAAGACTGGAATATCCATAAAAACATCTTTTATTGCTTCCAAAACTTTGGCAGGATGTTGGTCTTTATAAATAAATCCACTCGCTCCGGATGATATTGCTGAAAATATCTTTTCTTCTTCTGTAAAACTGGTCAAAATAAGTATCTTAGAATCCGGTTTTTTTAACAAAATCGCCTGGGTTGCCAGAATGCCATCCATCTCTGGCATGACGATATCCATTAAAATAACGTCCGGATCCAATTTTTCCGCCAGATCGATGGCTTCCAAACCATTTATTGCTTCCCCTACAACTTGCATTTCTGGATTTAAATTAATTTCAGTAATTAATCCCCTGCGCACGATTGGATGGTCATCAACAACAAGCACTCGAATCATTTTAGGGCTCATGCTTCCTCACTCCCCTTTGTTCGTTTTAGAGGAACTGTTAAACTTATTTTTGTACCCTCGTTTAATTGGGATTTGATCATCAGTTTTCCACCAATTCGATTTGCACGTTCTTTCATACTGCTGAAACCAATTCCACCATTTTCACTTTTCTTTAAATCGAATCCTATCCCATCATCAGTAATTAGAAGATGTACCCTGGAATTATTTGCAAATAACTCAATATCGATGTGGTGCGCTTTTGAATGTTTTAATGAGTTGTTTAAGGCTTCCGTTGCAATTCCATAAATTTCCAGATCCAATGGCGAAGAAATCATTTCAATACCTTCACTCTTGAGTGTTGTATCAACACCAGTTCGTCTTTCAACAATATTTAGCCGCAAATCCAATGCGCCAATTAACCCCACTGATTCAAAAAATAGTGGCCTTAGTTCAAATAACATCAAACGCATTTCTCTTAAGGACTGCAAAGCCGTTTCTTCGATATCTTTAAGGGTTTCCTGTAAGCCAGTATATTCTTTTAATTTGAGAAGTTTATTACCTACATCTGCTGAAATTACCAGTCCATAAAGCGATTGCGAAACTGAATCATGCAAATCTCTGGCTAATCGCTGTCTTTCTTCAAGAATTAATAACTCATCCGATCTTTTTCTTTGGCGGAAATTTGCAACAACCAACCCAATCACGTCGGCAAAGCTGGTTATTAAAGAAAGATGGTTTAAATCATTTTCATCCATATTATTATTTAATAGAGTCAATAAACCATAATTTGTCCCTTTTTCTCGAATAGGGAAAGTCAAACAAATTAGATTTTTTTCCGATATTCTGGTATAGGAATAGCGTTTTTTATTTTGAATAGCTTGCTCATACAGTTTGTTTTCGAAAAAATAGTTATCCATCCAATTCGGATCAACAATTGCTGATTTTCGATAAACCACCTTTTTTATCAGTTGGTCGCCTTCTACTAAATGTATTGCCCCAACCTTAAAATTCAAGATGGAAATAATTTTCTCAAGTGAAAATCGAAAGATGTTTTCCAAATCCTCGTTTTCACTGGCAATCGCCATAATTTCGAACAACGCATTTAATTCATGCTGACGAGCAGAAATTGCTTCTTCTAATTGACTCATTACAGCCGTCCGGTGCAATGTGTTTCCTGCAGCTTCCACAAAAACATTTACCAGTTGTTCTTCATCACTGGAAAACAATTTGTCATACTTATAAGCCAGAAAAAGAACACCAACTAATTCTTCTTTAGTTTTTAACGGAACTAATAACAATGTTTGTGCGTTTTCTTTTTTGATATATGAACAAAATTCGCAATCCGATTTTGGATATTGATCCACATGTAAATATTGTGTTTTATGGTTGAGAAAGAATTTATAAATAACACTATCATCATCATGCCTGAGAACTTTCGGAGGTGGTAATACGGTTTCCTGGCTGATAGCCAGATCTAATTGGTCATCCTTAAGCACATATATGCCACCAAAATCTGCTTTAAAGGCAGTCAAAGCATTATCGATGACAATAGAGAATACTTCCATTTGAGAGTTGGCGGTTCGCAACCCTGTATTCAGTTTTTCTGAAGCCTCCAAGCGATTTGCATATTCATGTAATGTCCTGGTCCGTTCGTCGACTCTTCTCTCCAATTCCTCATTAATGATATTAAGATCTTGCTGAACTTTTTTTAATTCAGTGATATTTCGAATATACATAGCAACCGCTTCAACCCGACCATTGCGGATGATTGGAGCTAAATTTGTCATGTACCATACTTCGGGGATACCATTTGAACCGGTTGCTAATTCATAATGACCGTTTTTACCCGTTATGAATACCTTTTCTATTGTCTCATGAACATTCTCATAAAACTGAGGCAAGAAAAAAGGGTAAATTGAAGCCCCTATAAACGTATTTTTTCCATCGACAATATTTTTACTATTGGTCTGAAGAATAATACCGTTTCGATCAATCACATTATAGACATCTGGCGCACTGTCGATCACATCGTCAAACCAATTTAGATTCAATTTTTCTGATTTTTCGTACGGATTTTCCACTAACGCTCGCTTTCATCCAAAAAATTTATTTCAGGAAACTATTCCCTCTTATTCGTACTATTAATCGCCTGGTTTGATTTCTCTCCGTCCTGATCCGATTTACTTTCTTCCATCATTTCCAAAGCTTTTCGAAGCATTCCAATGGAAATAAACATACAAAATCCAACGGAAATAAAGATCCAGGGAATCATCAACACGATACTCATCAACGCAATTGTCACGGTAAATACACTCGTAATAAAAAATAACCAGGGTGAATGCACGAGTACTGCAAAACTATTTCGCAAAGCGGTGATCATTTTTGGTTTTTCCTGTACGAATAAAAAGGGGAAAGTAAAAGTTTGCAAAAATAACCAGATCAGTAATAAAACAACATTCCCCGCGCGAACAAATAAGTTCATAGTTGAATTATCAGTATTAAAAAAAAGGATATTGATGAGCAAAATCAGAACCGCAGCGATGTTTGGAAGAAACCAACGCCAGGTCCACAAAAATGATTTTTTAAATCCAATGAAAAACTGCCGGAAGTTAAATTCAGTTTCATCATAAATCAAAATTCGAATGGCATATGCCAACCCCCCATATGCCGCTGGTATGGTAATGATCGGTAAAGAACATATAAACCAAAAGATATTTAATAATACGACCCGTGCCAAATTTGGATAAAAATCTTTGATTACTGACCAGAGTGTTTTTACACTAGCATCCATTGAACCCTCAAATATTATTTTGGATTAATAAAGCAAGTTTAACACATCTTCTTCGGGTTCTTAATCAAAAGATGCACAAAAATTGGCAGGGTTTTCTGAATCTATTCTCCGGATGTCGCTTTTTTCCGCTCCAAATTGCGAACTTTTTCCGCTCGCAACCAAATTTCCCCCGTTTCGTTGTCCAATTCCACTTTTCCTCGAATCAAGAAAGGTCCGGACCCTCGCAACATATTCCGATATTGCTGATATGCCGTCGGAAAAAAGACAACCTCCAGCATCCCTTCCAAATCTTCGATTGAAAGAAAATACATATGCTCCCCTTTAACGGTTCTGACCCTGCGCGAAGTCAATCGTGAGCCAGCAACCACCACCGACTCACCAATTTTTTGCGCAGCGTCAACCGAGGAGATTGCTCCAGCTGCCGCGATTTGGTCAACCACCATTTCCAGAGGATGCACGTCCACACTTACCCCCAGTATTTCTTCCTGTGCTGCAACTCGCTCGTCTAACGACCAGTCCCCTTCTTTTTCGGTTTGCCAATCAAACAGCGTTGGCTGGTTTTTTTTCCATGCACCCACATTCATAGCACGCAATAACCCCGGAATAGTTCCCAGTCCCTCCAGGGCACCGCAACGGATCAGGTTTTCCAATTCACTTTTGCGAGGATCGATTTCTGTCAGAAATCGGTTTAATGAGTGGAAAGGCCGATATTTAAAAATCCGTTGTTGAGTATATTGGGTAAGCCCGGATACTTGGCCTAAGCCCATATATAAAGTTGGTTCGCCCTGTGGATAAGTCACTCGAAATTGACTTAAACTATGGTTGATGTGTGGTGGTTTGGTGTGCAGTCCCTGGCGCCGGGCTTCACTCAAATAAACGCGTTGCGAGTAATAACCGCCCCCGTTTGCCAGAACAGCAGCCATAAATTCAGCCGGAAAATGGGTTTTGCACCAGGCCGCTTGCCAGGCGACCAATGCATAGGAAGCTGCGTGGGCTTTTGGGAACCCATAACCAGCAAAAGCTGCCATCATTTCCCAAACCTGCTCTGCTTTTTCGTAAGGCACATTTCGGCTTTGAAAACCTTCCAGAAATCTTTTCTTTAAGATTTTCATTTGTTCCCCGGGATCAAAATGGGACATCGCCCTTCGCAACAAATCCGAATCCGCCAGACTTAATCCACCCAAATCATGCGCAATTCGAAGAACCTGCTCCTGATAAAGGATAACACCATAACTTTCCGCCAGAATTGGCTCCAGGACCGGGTGAATTTGCTCTACTGCCTCCAACTTCTTGAATCTTCGTACAAA
>PHBS01000011.1:0-41446 GCA_002841995.1 Chloroflexi bacterium HGW-Chloroflexi-8 | reverse complement strand
CATCTTTCAGTCCGCCACGCAGAGGGCCAGGTCGATAAAGCGCTAATGCGGACATAATATCATCTCGCGAATCTGCCTGAATTTCGCGCAGAGTTGCCCTCATTCCGGGTGATTCGATTTGGAAACAACCGATCGTTTGCCCCAATCTGACCTTCTCGGATGTCTCAGCGTCTTCCAAAGGAATATCCTGAAGCACCTGCATCGCATTGGAATACTCGCTACGACGCCACGAGTAAATTGCTTCAGCCACATCACCCAAAACGGATAATCCTCGAATTCCTAACAGGTCAATTTTAACTAACCCGAATTGTTCTACGCCTTCCAGATCATATTGGGTGATTGTCACACCCTTACCACCAGAACGCATGACCGGCACCAGATCCGTAATTTCCCCGGGAGCCACCAGAATGCCTCCAGGATGCATGGATAAATGGCGAGGTTGCTTTAAAAGCAATTGGGCTTGTTCAAAAATTACGCGATATTTCGGGTATGAATCTGCCAGACCTGCAAATGGATTATCCCGTTCCTCATCACTCAAACCAAATGAAAAAAAATGCGGCAGTGTTTCAACAAGTTGTCGCACTTCTGGACTATCCAGACCATGTGCCTTGGCAACTTCCCCTAAAGCGGAGCGTGGTCGAAATCTGTTGATGGTTGCAACCATGGCAACCCGGTCTGCCCCGTAGGTTTCAAACACATGCTGAATAACCAGATCGCGACGACGGGAACATAAGTCCGTATCGATATCCGGTGGTTTACTGCGTGCCGGGTTCAAAAACCGCTCAAAATAAAGATTTAGTGCCAGGGGATCCGGGTTGGTAATTCCAAGGCAGTAAGCCACCAGGGATGATGCAGCCGAACCACGTGATGAAATAGGCACACCACTTTTACGGGCGAAATCTAATAATTCCTCCACGATCAAAAAAATGGGTTCATAGCCTTTTTGGCTAATAACACTCAATTCATAATCCAATCGCTGTGTAATCTGCGGCGTCAAACCGCCATAGCGCCGGATCGCCCCCTGGAAAGCTTTTTCCTTTAATACTTCCCCAATCGTTTTCCCGGGTGGAATAGGTACATCAGGAAAATGCAATTCGCCCAATGGCAAAACAAACTGGCAGCGCTCCTCAATAAGTCTGGCATTTTCAAGCGCTTGTGGAATCCAGGAAAATCTTTGCTGCATCTCTTCCATACTTGTAAAAAATGATCGTTCAGGAGCAGCCTTTGCAGCTGGCAGATCTTTAATCTTACAATTCAAACGCATGGCAGCCAGTGTCTTTTGTAATTCCGCATCTTCCTGCTTTAAATAGAAAATGTCCTGCGTGGCGACAAAGGGCAGATTCAGATTCTGGGTAGTTTTAACCAACTTACGGCAATGAATTTCACCTTGTGGTTGATGTTGCTGCAGTTCGATATATAAACGCTGTGGAAACATTGCATTCAAGGTTTCCAGCCAGTCGATTGCAGTTTGATCCTGTGACCTTGCGATAAAAGTGTCCAATAAGCTTCTCTGTCCACCGGTTAATAAGAGAAGACCATCGGAAAATAAGCTTAATTCACTGAACGAAAGGGCGTATTCGCCAACATTATTCACATCCATCATGAGTCGACTGCTCAGACGGCACAAATTTGACCAGCCATCCCGATCCATGGCTAATAAAACCACTGGACCGCTGACACCCTGCCATTTGATATCAATTTCTAATCCATAAATGGGATGAATGCCGTCTAATTTACAAGCATTTTCAAATTCCACTGCCCCGGTCATGCTGCGGTGATCCACCAGAGCAATTGCATTCATGCCAGATCCTTGGGCGGTTCTCACCAGGTCTTTGGGAGCGATCAAACCTTCCAACAAAGAATAATAAGAATGAGCATGCAGGTGGACGAAAGAATTTGTCATGCGATTATTTCTGGTTTTTTTACTTGTTTGGTCCGGGAGCCATACCCATTAAAATAACCAGACGTTCATCTCCCGCGTTTTTGACTGCATGGGGTACACCTGCGGCGGCCCAAATCAACTGTCCTTTGCCAGCCATAAAACGCTGTTCCTCGACTGTAAATTCGCCTTCCCCTTCCAATACAAAGTAAAACTTGTCCTGATCCGAATGTGTGTGTAAATGATGTTCCTGTCCGGGTTCCAGACAATTTAACCCCAACATTAAATGTTCACTGCTGAAAAATGTTGATTTGTACATTTTTTCAGGGTTTGACCCAATATGCTCGCGATAATCGATCGATAATTCGCTCATTCCGTCCAGCTCCTATCTTTTTTAAATCAAGTTGAAGAATTTGATTATAGCGGAAAAAGTGCTTGTTTTTAGGCATGACCAATACTGAACTTGAGTAAATAAGTTCAGCAATAATTTATTGATCATGGACTTTTGAACAAACTTACCCAACCATTGTAAGAGAGAATTGGGTAAGATCATTCATAAAACTCGAACAGCCATTGGATTATTGAATCATCAGTCGCAATTAGAATAATATTTTAATCGCCAGAGTTAGCGCTAACGAAAACTTGAGTAGAGCGAATTCTCAATTAATTCTCCCAATTCAGGTGTCTCTAAATCCGAGAGTTGTTTTTTGTTGGCGTAGCATTCAAAACGAAAGACCCGGATACAAAAGACAAAAAAGATTCAGGATTGTAATGGACAAAAATTCGTTCAAAGAAGTAAATTTCTGATATAAATATTAATAGACGCAAAGAAAAAATTAAAGTCTTAAGGAGGAGAAGAAATGAAGAAAAACCTATTTGTAGCTCTAGTTGTCCTATTAATCATCAGCTTATTGGGTTGCGCCCCAAAATCTGCTGCGCCGAAATCGGAAAAAGTTGTTTATTTGATTAATGGTGCTCTCGGAGACCAATCGTTCTATGACTCTGGTCAAAAAGGTGTCGATCAAATTGCTTCTGAATTTGGAGTGGAAACAAGAACGATCGAGACCAACTTTGATGCCGGCCAATATGAGCCAGCCCTGCAAGCCGCAGTTGGATATGCAGATGTAATTTTTGTCATCTCATATGGCTTCGAAGATCAGCTCATGACATACGCGGATAAGTATCCGGATAAAATCTTTGTCAATTTGGATACCGTTGTCCAAAATGAAAAAAATACCATTACCTCCGTTGACTTCATTGAGGAAGAAAGCGCTTATCTGGCTGGCGTGGTGGCTGGTTTAACCACATTGGATACAACCATACCCGGAATCAATGCAGACAAGTTGATTGGGGCAGTTGGTGGGGATGTTGATCCTGTTATTCAGGCTTTTGTTTTTGCATACACCAATGGAGCAAAATCTATCGATCCAGACATTCAAGTTGAAACAAAGTATCTTGGTAGCTGGGATGATACCGCCAAGGGCAAACAAGCCGCTTTACAACTCTATGACATGAAAGCTGACATCGTATTCCAGATTGCTGCAGCAGCCGGTATTGGTGTTTTACAAGCTGCCGGTGAACGTGGTTTGTATGCAATTGGCGTTGATACAAACCAAAATGATATTGTGCCTGGCAGCGTGGTAGCCAGTGATGTTAAGAATGTCGGACAGGCAATCTACGAAGTTTTTAAAACCATCAAAGATGGGACATACAAACCCGGACAGGTGCTCTCTTATGGCCTGGCCACTGGTGGTGTTGATATTGATATGACCGCACAAAAGCAACCGTTACCTCAATCCATTCAGGATAAGGTCCTGGCGGTTCGTCAACAAATCATTGATGGCAGCCTGAAAGTAGAGATTTATAAAGGCGAATAACCCACTTTTTAGATAATCCGATGCCTTGCGAGTTTTCCCTTCAAAATATCTCGCAAGGCAATTCTCCTTAAAAGATAAACCAGAATTGATGTTTAGATAACAACAGTTGATCCTGTCATAATTTCAAAATAAATATTGGTCCGTAATTATCTTCTAATTTCAGCTGGAGAGAAATTTGACAAAGCCAATTATCGAGATGAAGAACATCATCAAGGTATTTCCTCCCAACGTCGTCGCTCTGGATAGTGTTTCGGCTGATTTTATGCAAGGTGAAATCCATGCGATTGTTGGAGAAAATGGTGCCGGAAAAAGTACTTTGATGAAAGTCCTTTACGGGCTTGAACATGCCAACAGTGGTGAAATCTTCTTCCAGGAAGTCAAAATTGAGAACAAAAACGCCGGTGAAGCAATTGCGCGAGGTATCGGTATGGTTCATCAGGAAATTCTTTTAATTCCCGAGTATACCGTATGGGAAAATATTATCCTGGGTGAAGAACCAACCGGTCTGTTTGGGAAAATCGATCAACATGCAGCCCGTGAACAGGTAAAGTCCAGGATTGATGAATTTCAATTCAATCTCGATCCAGATTCAAAAGTGGAAGATATTTCAGTTGCTGCCCGTCAAAAAGTGGAAATTTTAAAGCTGTTGTACCGAAATGTCAGTGTTTTGATATTAGATGAACCCACTGCTGTATTGACACCCCAGGAGATTCCGCAATTGTTCTTAGAGTTGCGACGTTTAGCAAAAAACGGCAAAACAATCCTTTTCATTTCACACCACCTCGAAGAAGTACTGGAATTATCAGACCGGATTACCGTCATGCGTAAGGGTGCAAAAATCGCAACTGTTGACGCAGCAAATACCAGTAAAGATTCACTGGCACAAATGATGGTAGGGCGAGAGGTTCTTTTTTCTTCTCAACGAATTGAACAGATTCCAGGTGAAGTTGTTTTTAATACAGAAAATCTGAGTTTTCGGGATGCTAATCTGCGCATTCGTTTGGAAAACGTATCGCTCTCCGTTCGGGCTGGTGAAATCGTTGGCATTGCTGGAGTGGAAGGTAATGGCCAACTAGAACTGGTCAATTGCATGATGGGCATGAGTAAACCATTTCAAGGAAAAATTGTGGTTAACAATTGCGACTTAACGCATGCAGAAATTTTGGAAAGACGCAGATTCATCTCATTTGTCTCGCAGGACCGCAGCAAAATGGGTGCCAGCATAAAAGACTCAATCCTGGATAATGTGCGCATGACTCACCATCGTCTCAATCCAAAATTCACGCACTGGAAAGGGCTTTTACTAAATGATGTTTATGCCCGTAAGTTTACAGCACAAATTGAGAAAGCTTTTGCAGTCGTGATGGGTTCTGCTGACAACGAATTTAGATCCTTATCCGGAGGAAACCAGCAAAAAGTGATCCTTGGACGCGAGCTTCTGCTGGACACACCTTTCATCCTTTTGGACCAACCCACACGTGGTTTGGATGTCGGGTCGATTGAATACGTCCATGAGACCATTCTCAAAATGCGCGGGCAAAATCGCGCCATACTGTTAATTTCCGCTGACCTGGAAGAACTTTTCCGTATCGCCGATCGAATTTTGGTCATTTTTCGTGGGAAAATTGTCGCTGATTTGCCAGTTGCTCAAACGAATATCGAACAGATTGGATATCTGATGCTGGAAGGGAGGGAGAAAATCAATGCAGCGAAAACTGATTAGCGGTATCGCTGGTATTCTGATTGCTCTATTTATTGGCGCCATCATCATGATCGCCCAGGGGTTCAATCCCCTCACGACCTACGGGGCATTATTTAATTACTCCCTGATCGGTTTATTTCCGCTAGCCACAACACTTCGGAATTCTGTTCCATTAATTCTTACCGGATTATCCGCCTCGGTGGCTTTTGCATCGGGTCCTGTAAATTTAGGCCAGCCCGGCCAATTATTGATGGGGGCTTTATTTGCAACCATTGGCGGATTATACCTGGACCTCCCCCCTGTGCTGATGATCCCGCTATTGTTACTTCTGGCGATGATTGGGGGTGCCATGTGGTCAGGGTTGGCTGCCTTAATGCGCCGGTGGTTTAACATGGATGAATTCATTACCACCCTGATGCTCAACATGATTGCTGATTTTCTGACCTATTGGGCAATTTCATATCCAATTTTTGATAAAACTGCCTTTTCCCCCATGACCCCACAAATCTCTACAAATGGCTGGTTGCCGGTCATTGGTGAGTTTAATACCAATGTGATCGTCATGCTGGTTGCTTTTGGTGTGATTTACTTTGTTTTCAGCCGCTGGACTGCGGGTTATGAATGGCGGATTACCGGACAGAACTCCATTTTTGCCCGATTGGGTGGCTGTAAAATTGACAAAAACTATGTGACCGTTATGTTGGTAACGGGAGCGCTGGCTGGTCTGGCAGGTGGCCTGGTTGTCATGGCAGGTCCGCACCGCTTTCTAAAAGGTTTAGGAGCAAATTACGCCTGGGACGGCGTGATGATAGCCGTTGTAGCCAATAATGGTTTAATTGGTACATTATTATATGGATTATTCTTTAGTTCGTTGCAAACTGGAGCTCTGGGCATGGAATTGATCACAGCCGTTCCCAGCGAGTTTATTCAGGTTTTGCAAGCTGTGATCGTGCTTGTGGTCGTAGCCGGGCGTGGTACTTTGGATATTTTAATCAATAAAACAATTTCCAGACGCAAAGCCAGGGAGCATGCCACATGAACATATTGACGGGATTAATCAATGGCATGATATCCGGTGCAACGCCAATCCTTTTGGCAGCTCTAGGCGGTACTTTTACCTATTATGCCGGTATTTTCAACATAGCCATGGAAGGCATGATGCTTAGCGGTGCGTTCTTTGCCGTGCTCGGTTCGTATTACTTCAATTCCTGGCCAATGGGAATTTTATGTGCTATTTTAGGTTCGCTCTTCATGGCTCTCATTTTTATTCTTTTCGCAGTCAAACTGAAAACAGACGAGTTTGTGACAGGAATTGCACTTAATTTATTTGCTGTGGGTTCCACCACTTACTTACTTCGCCAAATTTTTGATGTTAAAGGAGCATTTTCCAAACCGGGAATTGTGCCCATACCCAGGTTGAACATCCCTTTGATCAATAAAATTCCATTTTTGGGAGACATTTTAAGCGGTCAAAATATGATCATTTATCTCACGATTTTGTTGACCATTCTGGCGGCTTATATGATTTTCAAGACACGTTTTGGGCTCAGGCTTCGTGCTGCCGGTTACAATGCTGCCTGCCTGGATTCGAGCGGTGTTTCCACCGATCGTGTTCGCACCTGGTCATTAATCCTTTGTGGCGTTTTTTGCGGACTGGCTGGTGCATTTTTATCACTGGGGTATGTCACTCTCTTTTCTGAAAATATGTCTGCCGGGAGAGGGTGGATCTCCCTGGCAGCGGTTATTCTGGTGAATGGCAATCCCTGGGGAATTGCCTTGATCTCTTTAATTTTTGGTTTTACAGATGGTTTTGGATTACTTTTACAGCAATACTTACCTTCACAATTTACCTCCATGGTACCGTATGTAGCCACATTAATCGCCCTGTATTTTTATTCTGTGAAAGCGAGAAATAAAAAAGCATGAAAAAAGCCTGGCAATTAGAACGGGAATTACGTGATTCTGCAATTCCTTTGGATCGCCGCATTTATCAATCCAATTGGGCGGTTGAAGCATATCAAAATGCCCCGGCTGGAGATGATTTGTTGCGCCTGTTTTGGAGTTCCAATGTTCCCGGCTCGGGCGCTCCCGAAATTCCTTATCAATCGATGGTTCAAGCACTGGGTAATAAAGGTTTTAATGTCACATCTGCTGAAATCTTGATTCCACAAGGAATAGAATTATTTGAACAACAAAAAATTGATGATTTACGTGTTTTAACGGTGCGCTTGTTGGCTGCTTTGAATGAAGCACCGATAGATACTGAAAATCCGATCCATACCTACCAAAACCCCGGGGATTGGGAAAGCATAATCCAGGCAATGGGAAAAATCGAGAAGGGTAAAATCATCGCAAAAGTCCCTGATTTGGGAGAAAAAATTTATCAAGGCTGGATAGGGCAGCTGGCTGGTGGTTCATTTGGTACGGCAATTGAAGGTTATACCAGTACCCAAATTGCGAATGTTTACGGTGAAATCCGATCTTATATAACCAGCCCTGAAACGACCAATGATGATGTAGTCTATGAATTAATCTTCCTGGATGTTTTTGAACGTATGGGGAGATCGCTTTCCTCCATTGATATTGGTCTGGAATGGGTTCGTCAAATCCAGTTTGGTTGGTCTGCTGAATGGGTGGCGTTAAGAAATCTAAATAACGGGATTCTGCCGCCCCAGTCCGGCTCCTTCCAGAACCCGTATTCGCATTGGATTGGCGCTCAAATGCGGGGTATGATCTGTGGAATGCTTGCCCCAGCCTGGCCAATTGAAGCAGCCCGTTTGGCTTTTTTGGATGCTGTCGTCAGTCATGATAGCAATGGTGTATATGGAGAGATTTATGCGGCAGTGCTGACCTCATTAGCCTTTGCAAAAAATGATATAAAAGAACTTTTATGGGAAGCACTCGAATACGTGCCACAAAAAAGTCAATATCATGCCGTTGTGAAAGAATCGCTGGAGATTTGCGCCAGTCATGATGACAAAGTCCTTACCAGGGAAAAACTGGAAAAACGCTTCGAGCAATATAATTGGATTCACGCCTACCCAAATATTGCAGCCGTTGTATTTGCTTTGTGGTTCGGCAATGGAGATATGACCGAAACATTCTCACTACTTGCCAAAGCAGGATATGATGTTGACTGCAATGGTGGTCTGGTGGGCAATGTTCTTGGAGTTATATCCGGAGTTCCAACACAATGGTCCAAACCAATTGGTGATTTGTTGGAGACCTATATCAAAGGAAAAGAAAAACTATCCATCCAGGAACTAGCAGATAGGACTGCGCGCTTGTCGTTATAGAAAATATCCAGCGCGTGATATAATAACAAAGTCGATAGTAATAATCCAATTGAGATCACAGATCAAGAAAAGGACATGAGCGCATGGAAAAAAAATGCATTGTATGTGAAATCAGTAATCAAAAGGTCCCCCTGGTAAAAATTGATTATCGCGATCAGGAGATCTATATTTGTTCGCAGCACTTACCGGTATTGATTCACCATCCTGAACAATTGGCAGGTAAACTGCCCGGAGCTGAAAATATCAAAGCCGGGTAGGTAGCCCTGCAAAAAAAAAGTGGGTCACCAAAAATCATCTGGTGGCCTTTTTTTTATTGGAATCTGATTGACTTATACGTCTGGTAGTTATAGACTCTAATTGTCAATATTAGTCATCTCTATTGAGAAGGAGAGTCTATGAGTAGTTTTTCCCGTATGCCACGTTATGATGTTCGCAATGATGGCTCTGGTCCTTATGCAGTTTTTTATTGTGATTCCTGTGAACGAGAATTCCGCAGTCAGCCGGATGTCATCAAAACAGTTGCCCAGGATTTTGGCAAACAGGCACTTGGTGGTTTGTTACGTAAGGTTCCGCTAGTTGGAAATGCAGTCGCAAACAATGTCACCGGAGAAGATCCTCGTTATACGTACACATTGACACCCGACCAATTACAATCTGCCTGGAATCAGACTCAAATTCATTTTCGTGAGTGCCCAACCTGCGGACGTGTTGTTTGTCTGTCTGATTTTGATTCACAAAGTGGTTTTTGCAATGAAGACAGCCCCCGAACAAACGAGATCACCGAAGCGCGTGGTGAGCAAGCCGGAGCAGCCTTGAAAGGTTTTGCAAGCGTATTTGGCCTGGGAGATGTTGTTAAGAAAGTAACACAAGCCGCTGAAAATGCCCAACAAGCTGCCACTCAACTGGCAAGATGTCCAAACGATGGAACGGTAGCTGCAGCTGGAACCAAATTCTGTCCGGAATGCGGTGCTCAAATGATCCAGCCGGCTGTTACCCGTTGCCCAAATTGTAATGCAGAAACTAAAGGTGCAAAATTTTGCCCGGAATGCGGAACAAAAATCGAAGTCAAACCTGCCAGCACGATCTGCCCAAGTTGTGGGACGGATGGTAAGGGTGCAAAATTCTGCCCCGAGTGCGGCACCAAAATTCTCTAATAAGAATCTATCTTCAAATAAAAGGGCTGTCCAATGATTGAACAGCCCTTTTGGGATTAAGTCGGGGTAAAAAATTGCCGGTACTTGAGATCCAGAAAAAGAACGATTGATTTTAAAGCAATACGCATAACCTCAATCATGTAAATTTCATTGTTTTTTTTGTTACCCGGTTCGGAAAATAAAATAAATTGCGAGAATCGCGTGCATCCAGCGAATCCAGGACTAGCGGGGGTTTCAGTTTTTATTATTTATAAATCCAAAACACAACCAGGATCATAAAGCCGAGCTACAGATGTGAATCACGATATTCTATTAGTGGAAAACTGTTCATCAATTTTATAAATGAAAAGGTAATCCAGGCTTCAGATACAGAATTCACAGAAAATCTTTGCAGCCTTCATCTCAGCGTAGTTCGAATCCTGGATTTTTTTGTTTCATCTTCGTTCACAACGAAATAATTTCTGTCCCCTGCGAGAGAAGAGCTTTTACTCCCGCTCGGAATCAGAAGGATAAGGATCATCTTCATATCGATAATCAAGAAATGGAACAGCTTTTCTCAACTCTTCCAGTTCAAATGTGACCTGCCTTTTGTTCTCGGAATCTGTTGTTAAATGGGATAATTCCACCAGGCTATCCAGCAAACGGATGCAATCAGCCTGTAAAATCCGTTCTGGCGAGCGTACATCTAAGTTTCGATTCGTAAGCGTAGGATGTTTTTTTATCGCTTTTGCGAGATTTGGCCCACCCGGTGCATGTGCGATTGCAACCAGTACTTTGATGTGGTTGAGCAAATGATCCACTAAAAGCGCTAAATGTCCATCGAAGACTTCAATATCTTCAGTCACTCGAAAAAGATGGATGTTTTCGCCATATTCCTGTATTGCAATATTTTTGATTGGCATAATTTAACTGACGACCACTCCAGCCACAAATTCTCCAGCACCAAACAGGTCGCCTTTCACGTACTTTGCTCCCAGATTCAGGCCTTTTGTTGCTCGGGTGACTTTGGGTAACGATTTTACATCCAACCGTATTCTTTTCATTTTTTCCGAAAAAACATCCACCTGGTCTTTTTCTGTGCCTACTGTAATTCCTGCCACAGGTCCGGTATCCGGGGTGATCTTCCAGAGTTGAACACCCTGGCCCCCACGTCCCTGGATCGGAAACTCATCAATCGAAATGCACTTAAGATGACCTTTAAGGGTCACAGCCACCACATTTGTTTTTTTCATCATCCCGGGCTCCACTAAAACGCATCCAACCAGCGGATCACCCAACATCTTAATAGCAGTTACTCCCTTAGCACTAGGCGTTGCCTGTGGATTGATCGAATTGGTTTCAAAGCGTAAAACACGCGGGGTCACTTGTTCATTTCCAGCACTGCATATCATCAAATGAGCATCATCGCTGCTTACACCGGCATATAGAACTTCTTCGTTTGCATTCAAACCAATGATCCCTGCCCAGGTTGCTTCCGCTCTGGTGCTCAGGATGTCCGCCATTTCCACCCGCTTTATCTGGCCGGCGGTCGTAACAATGACCAGTTTTTGCTTTTCTCTGACCACTCCTAAACCGACTACTTTTTCAGCATGTTTGAGACCCAAATCCTCAAAAGAGCCTGCTAATGGCAGCCTCCCTGCGTTTCCCTGCCACAATCTGCCCTGATTGGAAATCAGTAAAACGTTCTCTTCGGGCTTGGCGGTTTCTCGCAGCAATGCAATCGAAACTGCACGGCTGGTCGGTTTGTCTCTGGTTACATTTTCGTGGAAGCTTTTGGCATCCACCCTCTGAAGACCTGCACTTTGTATCATTATTAGCTGATCCTCAGTTGGTGTCACTAAATCCGAAACCGTCACAGCCAGTTGGTGACCTTCCTCACTTTCCACAATTACGGTTTTACGTGGTTGTGCATATTTATCTTTAATCTCTTCAGTTTCCTGACTCACCACTTCCAAACGACGATCCTGTGAGGACAGAATGGTTTTCAAGAATTTAATATTTTGCATTAAATCCTTGCGTTCATCCTCCATTTTCTTTCGTTCAAGGGAAGCCAATCTTCGTAACGGCATATCCAGAATTGCCTGAGCCTGAACACCAGTCAGGTCTAATTTTTCCATCAAATTTTTTCGTGCAGTTTCAGTGGTCTGTGATTTGCGGATGATGCTGACTACTTCATCAATCATGCTCAAGGCTTTAAGTAAACCTTCGAGAATGTGGTTACGTTCTTCAGCCTTATCCAATTCAAAGCGAGAACGGCGTGTGATAACATTTAATCGGTGGCGAATGAATTCGACAATCATATCCAGCAAGGACAGGTTTTTAGGTGCAGCCTTGCCATTTTCATCGTTCACCAGAGCCAGGGCATTATGCGATAAACTCGAACGCATTTGAGTATTGATGAGTAATCGGTCCAATGCATCCACCGGATCCACACCGCGGCCGACTTCAAATACTACCCTCATACCCAGATAATCGGATTCATCACGCACATCTGTGATACCGACAAATTTCTCCCGGGCAGAAGCGATCCGCTCCAATATGGTTGATTTTTGAGTTTGGTAGGGTAGTTCGGTAATAATTATTTCGGATTTTCCACCACCAATATCCTGGATATCTGCCTTGGCCTGACAGACCATTGTGGAATGCCCGGTTTCATATGCCTGGGCAATCATATCGACCGCGTCATCCCCGCCATTGACACGATAGCGATATAGTAATCCACCAGTTGGTAAGTCTGGTCCGGGAATGTATTTCATCAATTCTTTCACGGTAATCTTATCGCGACGCTTCCAATTTTGTGTCACAAACTTTACTGCATCACATACCTCGCCCAAATTATGAGGGAGGATACTGGTAGACATGCCTACTGCAATGCCTGTTGCACCGTTAACGATTAAATTCGGAAATCGGGTTGGTAATACGTCTGGTTCTACCAAAGATCCATCAAAATTTGGTAACCAGTTGACTGTCTCTTTATCAATATCCGCAAGCATGATCTCGCCCAGGCTCGAAAGGCGCGCCTCGGTATATCGCATGGCCGCAGCGCTGTCACCATCGATGGAACCAAAGTTCCCCTGGCCATCCACCAAAGGCGCTCTCATCGAAAAATCTTGTGCCATACGGACCATGGCATCATAAACAGAAGTGTCTCCATGCGGATGGTACTTGCCCAAAACTTCTCCAACTACACGGGCAGATTTCTTATGGGGTGTATCATGACGCAAATTCATATCCCCCATCGCATATAAGATGCGTCTTTGCCCCGGTTTGAGCCCATCCCGCACATCCGGTAATGCCCGATCCAGAATAGTCAGGATTGCATAACGCCGGTAGGCTTCTTCAATAAATCGATCCAGAGCATGTTCATGGACGAGAATCTCTTCATTTTCTTCATTTCGATCAGTCATTGTTTTCCCTCGAGAAATTAATCTTCCTGGCTCCAATCGACATTCATGAGCCATTCCTTACGGGGTGTTACTTCTGTTCCCATCAATCGTTGAATCAGTGAAAGTGTACGGTGAACATCTTCGATCACCATTCGTACATCACGTTGTGAAAAATCATCTGCTGTTAATACATGTTCAGCTGGCCCGGCACTATCTTTTGCACGTGATTTCTTTTTATTACGTACATTCCCCGCCTCGTTCGGTAATAAGAATACGGTTTCCCGTAACTGTTCCGGATTCATTTCACCTAAACCTTTATAACGTTGGTTGGTAACAAACCGAGCACCGCCCCATTCCTTTTCGATTTCTTCACGTTCTTCATCCGAATACGCATATCTAGTCTCTTTTGAGCGGGTATTTCGTACCATATACAAAGGTGGACGAGCAACAAAGAAGCGTCCTTCGTCAATGATCGGACGCATCGTTCTGTAAAATAACGTTGCTAAAAGCGTGGCAATATGTGAACCATCCACATCGGCATCGACCAACACGGAAATTCTACCGTAGCGCATACCACTTACGTCACAATCCCCGCCAACACCGGTTCCAACCGCCGCAATTATGGCAGCGATTTCACGATTTTTAAGAATGTCATTAATCTTCATTTTTTCGACGTTCGGAATCTTACCGCGCAAAGGCAAAATGGCATGATAGCGCGAATCACGGCCTTGTTTGCATGATCCACCAGCCGAATCTCCTTCTACCAGGTAGAGGGCTGTATGTTCGAGCGGTACGACCGGGTTACCCCCACGGCGTTGAATGTCCGCCAATTTTCCCAAAACAAATTCACCTGCGTCCATGGCAGATTTCTTGATCACCAGCTTGCGGGCCTGTGAAGCAGCTTCACGGCCTCGAACTGCTGCTACTGCCTGATTGACGATTAATTTACCAATGGGGATGTTCTTTTCCAAATAGTCACTGATGAAACTATAGGTGGAAGAAAGGACCGGTCCATGCACTTCCGGACTGGTCAGACTCTCTTTGGTTTGTGAAAGGAACTGTGGCGTACTCGTCATGGTTAATTTAATAATGGCTGTTAAGCCCAGGAGGGCATCGTCACCGCGCACATCCATGTTCCCTTTTAATAACTTTTTATTCGTAGCAAATTGCTTTACAGCTTTGGTTAACCCAGCCTTAAACGCGGAGACATGGGTTCCGCCCATTGGGGTGGGGATTGCGTTAACAAAGGAATAAATTTGTGTTTCTTCACCCGCGTATTGCATTGCAACTTCAACTTCAATTTCATGCCTGCCACCTTCCGCTTCTATCTCGGAAATCTCTTTAAACACGATCGGTTTATGCAGTACATCTTCCTCTTCATTTAAGTACTCCAGGTACTCAACCAATCCGCGTTTGGAGAAAAATACTAACGGCTCGTTGTCTTCCTGAGTGTTTTTATCTAAGAACTCAATTCGAACTCCCTGATAGAGATGGGCAATCTGGCGAAAACGAGTGCTTAACCGTTCACTATCCCAGGGCACAAACTTGGTTGGGTTTGGCCATTCCATCTCACGAGCAAATAAAGAACGATTGGGGCGAAAGCGGAAAATTGTGCCGGTCGGCAGATCCGGATTTGCCTCAACTGCGAGACGCATGTGGTTTACTTCCAATGCGGTTGCAATCTCTTTTTTACCGGAGAGTACAAGCTTTGTTGATTCATCAATCACGCCTGCTTTGTTGGATTCTTTAATTGATTTTGTGTAAATCTCGACAGGCGTTACAGGGATGCCACCATCTTCAAAACGCTGGAAAAAGATTAAACCATGGCGATGGACTTCCACTTCCAGAAATGTTGAAAAAGCGTTGGTACATTTTAAACCGATTCCGTGCAAACCACCGGAACTGCTGTAAGCAGAGGAATCACCACCAAATTTTCCACCGGCATGGGGTTTTAAAAGAACCTGTGTTAAGGTGCTCATGCCAGAATCAGCCTTATAATCCACCGGGATTCCACGACCGTCATCCGTGATTTCGACGGAGCCATCTTTTTCGATAGTCACAGTAATCTTGGTTGCATAACCTGCCATACACTCATCGACAGAATTATCAAGCACCTCCAATAATATATGGTGGAGTCCATGCAGGTTATTATTTCCAATATACATCCCGGGACGTCGACGCACTGCTTCAAGAAATTCAAGTTCAACAATTTGCTCAGAACCGTATTGTTTACTCACAAATTCTTACTCCATTTCATCCGGTTTTCTGGATGATCACATAAATATAGAACGTATGTTTTATTCATTATACAATAATCGAATTAATAAAGCAATTGACCCCAATTAAAAAAGAAATGCCTCACAGACTGTATTTTATCAAACTTTTCAGGAATTTACGTCTTAGTTCCTCAGCGTCGATTTCAGCACCTTCAATTAGGACTTTGCTGGTTATTGCCAGGAATCCTGCTCCAGGACTTTGCCTTGTAATCGCGCATCTTCTGCTGCAAATGCCAAAAGATGACTTTGCAACGCCGCTTTTGTCCCCAATAGCACATTCTCAAAATCATCTTCATGGACAGATTTGATAAAAAACTCCATCAAATGAAAGTCTCCGCCACCATGTCCATCTTCAAGGTCAGCGCTGGTATCGTATTCCATGTGCCAATCCGTGCGATGTTCATCAATCATAATGCGTGACCCGCCATTACCAAACTCTGCCATTAATCGGCCATGTGATCCTTCAATGCGGGTTGAACGGTGTTCAAAATGTGAATGGCCTTGCATAGTAAGCGTGACAGTGGCATCACTTTCCATTTGCATCATGACAACCTGATGATCCACGACGTTATTGTCACAATGATAGACACAACGCCCATAGGGTCCGTTTCGCAATGCATCTTCGATATTTTCTTGATTAGGAACTTCCGATAAAACTGTGAGAGGCCAGCCTTGATAATTTGTAATCTGTCTCAAGGATGGAGAAAGAAAAGCGAGCGCACGAATGAGTGCCGGATTCTCGCTATATTGTTTTGCTGCCCAGCGCGGAAATCCTCGGGCTGTATCTGCAAGACCGCTCCAAAACGGAGCCATCCCCAAGTAAATATTTGGAGCATAAAATGGGCAGGTGCCTTCAACCGGACAGCCGTCTGTACAGCGTAAAGGCGCACCATCTGGCGCATTTTCACTGCGAAAATGGTTCAGTTCACCGAAAGAAGCCAATTTCTTAGGGTCCTGACTTAAGACCCAGGAAAGAATATCAAAATCATGGCAGCATTTTGCCAGGATCATTGGGCTGGTTTCATCCTTGTTTCGCCAATTTCCTCGCACATAGGAATGCGCCATATGATAAAACGCGACGTTTTCACGGTGATCTACGTCGATGATCTCACCCAAAACACCCGACTGGACAAGTTCGCGCATTTTTTGGAAATGAGGTGTGTAACGCAACACATGGCAAATATGGAGTTGGCGCCGGGTTTCAGCACTGACCGCATAAAGTTCTCGACATTCGCTGGCAATGTTTGCCATCGGCTTCTCGAGCAGCACATGATATCCAGCCCGCATCGCGGCAATGGCCGGGGCTGCATGTTGCCAATCCTGGGTACAAACGAGTGCCACATCCGCAATAGCGGGGCGATCCAGTAATAGCTGCCAATCCTCAAATTGATTTTCTGGTGCAATTTGATGCTGCTTCGCAAAAATCTCACGCCTGACTGCATTTGGCTCTACCACAGCCACAAATCGCAGTTGATCTGGATGTTCCAATGCATAGGGCGCATAAGATTGAGCTCCACGCTGCCCTGCACCGATTAATATTGACTGTAACGGTTGACTGGTCATTTAAATACCTCGAATCAAGATAAGTTGATTCTATACCATAACCGTCAGGATGCGCTTTAAAAACAAAGAGACTGTTGCATAATAAAATGTATAACAGTCTCATGCTGACCAATCAAAATAGATTTCTATCGAATTTTTGCTTCCCGTATATCACATATTTTTTCAACGATCGGTTCTAATGCTTTTTGCAAAGTCTCCGTATCAATTTCCGACACTTTCAAAGTAATTTCCCTGTCTTCGGTGCTTTCTCCGGAAAATGTGCTGATTGCAATGATATTCCCGCCAACCTGATCAATCGCTTTCGTTAAACGATGCAGCATACCAGGAACTTCCTTGACCAGAACAGAAACGCGGATGCCAGACTCGCGCCCGCCCATCATTTCCAGGAATAAACGGAAAATATCAGTTTCCGTGATGATTCCAACAACAGAATCTTCACGCATCACCGGAAGACCGCCAATACGATGGTCCGCCATAAGACGGGCTGCCTCTTCTAAAGTTGAATTTTCTGTGACCGTAATCACATTTTTGGACATCACGCGTTCCACCGTTATCTTGCTGAGTAAATAATTGATCTCCCAAACAGATAATGTGGTCGCTTCCGATGGTGATGCGTTCAACAAATCACTTTCACAAACTATCCCTACAAGCTTTCCTTTTTTATTTAAAACCGGATAGCGGCTGACATGTTCCATTCTCATTTGAGCAAGGGCATCCTGAATCGGGGTTTCAGGGCTTACCGACAAAACGGGTTTTGACATTCGATCGCCAACCAACATGTTTCACTCTCCTGTACTTCATAATCGTTTAATCTAATTTTACCTGAAAGCTATAAGCATGTGTCTATTTCAGCCTAATCTGCATGAAAATGAAGGCTGATGATCTCAAAAGGTTTGAAATCAATTTCCAATTTCTTACCGCTGTGCGCAACAGATTCAAGCTTTCTCTCCAACAAATCACACGTTTCAACCAACAAAAATTCATTTTTCCAATATAAAACGGATTTCGTATGGATACCTGCAACTTCCACCATCCGTATGACAATCCCATCTCCATCCTCAGCCGCTTTAATTGTGTCCAGAATAATATTCGGGGCATTCACCATAAATAATTGCAGGTCATTTTGTACCGGTAATCCTTTTACGAATTGTAATGGTTGATTAAATTGGGCTGCCTGCCACCAAACCGTACTCAATTGAGGTGTTAATGCATGTGGCCAGAGTGCATACGAAAAATGGTGCGCCCCCATATCTGCATTTGGATCCGGGTCTTTAGGTGCCCTCAACAAGGATAACGAAAGTACCGAACCATGGCAAGCATACCCATATTTGCAATTATTTAAGAGCGAAATTCCAAAATCCGGTTCCGAGAAATCTGCCCAGCGCTGGGCTGGTACTTCAAATTGTGCCAGATCAAAACTGGTGTTGTAATGCGTGGGGCGCTGGACCCAACCATACTGAGTTTCATAGGTCGCAAACGAGGAACGCAAATTGAGTGGAAATAATACTCTTAGAAAAGAGTGGCTTTCCTGCCATTCTACCCACGTTTCAAAATCGATTTGTGTTGAAATGGCAGTCAATGAAATAGTTTGCTTCAATGTACTTTCTTTCCCAACCTTCATTTCCAATGCTATTTTCACACGTAATGGTCCGGATTCAACGATCCTGATCTGATTTGCTACCGGCCGATGTTTAATTTTTTCTGCATAATAGATATCTGCATTCCAGGCATCATAATCATAGGGCAGGTCTTCGTACAACACAAATTGGTTTGCGAACTCATGGATTGCAATACACTGCCTGTGGTTCGTTTTTTCGATCAGACTGGTGATTTGGCCATTCATATTGATTTTCACCTGGACAAAATCATTTTCCAGTGTGAAGCCATGTTGGTCTTCAATAATTTGGACAATACGGTTTTCTTGCTTCTTCGTGGTCTCCAGAGGTTGCAATTGATAAGGTCCAATTTCGACCACACCTAAAATTTCTCCCGTGTCAATGACTTGTTGGCCTGAGCTTCCTTCAGGCAATGGAATGACCTCCAGACGCCGGCATCCAAGGGTATTAACAAGGGTATAACCTTCGGATTCTTTCAATAAGCTTTTTAAAGCTTTTTTACGTAATTGATCACCATTTGCCAGTACTTCCTTATAAACCGCTTTTGCATCCTGGTAAACCTCTGCGATGGATGAGCCGGGAAGAATATCATGGAATTGGTTTGTTAAGACCTGCTGCCAAAGTTCCAGGAGTTCCTCAAATGGATAAGGGCTTTTACTAAAAAGCATTGCCAGACTGGACAGAAACTCCACATCGTGCAATTTTTCTTCGCACCGTCGATTGCCCAATTTGACTGCAGCCTGGGAGGTGTAAGTCCCGCGATGATTTTCAAAGTACAATTCCCCAACCCACACGGTTGGATCTTTCAAATCATGCTCCAGTCGTTCAAAGAAATCTTGTGGGGAACGATGTTCAACCAAAGGCAAACCATCCACATTACCCATTCGTGCGATCTGTTCCAGCATCTCCACGGATGGACCACCACCACCATCTCCATAACCGTACAATAAAATGCTCTCTTTTGAACGTTCGTGATCCTGGTAATTCTTCACGTTAAAAAGCACCTCTTTCACGGTGGCTAAAGAATTATAGGTATCTACTGGGGGAAAATGTGCCAACACACGGCTGCCATCCAGGCCTTCCCATAAGAAACTATGGCGAATCGGTTTGTTAAATTCATTCCAGGACAATTTTTGTGTCAGAAAATATTTCACGCCCGCCAACCGCATAATTTGGGGTAATGCGGCAGAGTAGCCAAACACATCCGGCTCCCAAAAAATTTCAGAAATAGCACCGAATTCCTGATCAAAAAACTTCTGACCATATAAAAATTGCCTGACCAGAGATTCACCATTAGGAACATTGGTGTCTGGCTCTACCCAGGTGCCGCCAGCCGGGATAAATTGTCCCGCTCGCACTTTTTTCTGAATTCTCTGATACAAAGCGGGGTATTCCAGTTTAATCCAGTTGAGTTGTTGCGCCTGAGAACAAACAAAACGAAATTGTGGATAGCTCTCCATCAAATTTAAAGCCGAACTAAAAGTACGGACGCATTTTCTTTTGGTCTCTGCGATTGGCCATAGCCAGGCAGTATCAATATGTGCATGTCCCAAAACCGAAAGACGATGCTGACCTTCCCCGTTGGTTTGGCTTAGAAATTCAGCTGCAATTTCTCTGGCTAGCTGAAAACTGGTTAAATCATCCCAGTCAATGGTGTTCACCATTTGGTTGGCTGCAAATAAGGCCTGCCCTGCCCTGGGAGAATCCTGTGGTAAATACCTTGCCATATCCGCAACAATGACATAATCCCAATAGATGTTCCAGACATTTCGATCGAAAATAGCCAGTTCAGCTTGTCTTAACCAGCCAATACCCTCGTTTTTTCGAGGGTCGGACGTGGAAATACCAAAGAAATTATTCATCGCAGCTTCCACCATCAAATTTACGACTTCTCCACCAGTTGCCTTTAACACCACAGGAAAAGCAGAACGAACCGGATCATCAGAATAACCGTTATTGGATCCAGTTAAACCCTGTTTGGGTTGTCCATCCACCCAGATACATGCTTCACTGGAAGAATCCCACAAAAAGTGAACTTCCTGGCCTTCCCAATCGTTTGGAATGATGGAATGGACCTTAAACCAATGCGTGGACCAAAAAGGTTGAAAGCGAGTACCCAGTGTTACAGTCTGATATTGGGCATGCATGGCCTCCTCAACCTTTATTCTCCCGGGAGCAGCAAAATGACTGAGTTCAACTGGCATTGCTTTTGTATAAATTTTCGATTCTAAAAGCTTTTGAAAAGTCTGTAACCTTTTTAAGGTTAAATCTCGGTGTTTCTGCATGCAAATATCTCCATTCATTTTTCAAAAACAAACATCAGTATTCATTATCTACTACCCTAAGTTCTGTGTCAATTTCTCACAAATTTCTTTGGCTTCCCAGATTAATAAACTTTAATTTCGGTTTTCCTTCTTGGTTAAAGCTTTAATGTTTCTTTACAAACGCTTTACATTCGACTGTTATGATTATGTTTAATCAAAAGATTTATGATTTATGGAGGATTCAAATGAAAAAAGCACTTTTAATCGTAGGAATACTGGTAACGGTTTTCGCGATAACAGGGACAATTCTGGTAGTAAACGCTCAGACACCCACACCGGAAACCCCACAGGATGGCGATTTTGTCTGTCCGGGTTGGGATGGGGATGAAGCCCAGGGTAATTTTCAGGGCAGAGGCATGATGGGTCGTGGTATGATGGGTCGTTTTTCTGAAGACGATGGTCAGGCTGGATGTGGCGTAAATGGCCAATTTGGACCGATGCATGAATATATAGTGAATGCATTGGCTGAAGCAACCGGCTTAACAGTAGACCAGATCAATGAAAAAATCACCAATGGCGATACGATGCTCCAGATTGCAAAAGATGCCGGATTGACGGAAGACCAAATAACCGAGCTGTTTACTGCTGCTCACAAAGCAGCCTGGGAAGCCGCCGGTGTGGATACAGATGGCAGCTTCTACCAAAATATGCTGGAACGCATGAAAAACAGGTGGTCTGGCGATGGAAGCAACTTTCAAGGACAGGGATGTCGAGGTGGGTTCGGTCGTGGTGTGATGCGCTGGGCAAATCCGGAATTCTAATCCAAAAAGCAAGGATACAAAGCCGGTTTATCACCGGCTTTTTTTTCGCTATAATCTTAACAATCCATATCAAATCATCAGGAAATCTATGTCCAGAAAAATTCTAATCGTCGATGATGAACCCGGAATTCGTAATTTGGTCAGCGCTTATTTGCGAAAAGAAGGGTACGAAATCTTTGAAGCTGACGAGGGCGGCAGAGCTGTCAAAGCTGTCCATGTTTTTAAGCCCGATCTAATTATTCTGGATATCATGTTACCCGGAATGAACGGGCTTGAGGTCCTCGCCCAAATAAGAAGAGAATCTCAAGCTTATGTCATCTTTCTGACAGCACGTACAGAAGAGACGGACAGGATCATTGGTCTGAGTGTGGGTGGCGATGATTATGTTACAAAACCCTTCAGCCCAAAAGAGCTTGTGGCCAGGGTGAATGCTGCTTTTCGGCGACTGCAAATTCCTTCCACAACGCAAGACATCATCCTCAGTAAACATATTCGTCTGGATCGTAACAGTCATCAAATTTGGGTAGATGAAACCCTTCTGGATTTGACACAAATGGAATTTGATTTATTGGCAACCTTGATGGAACACCGTGGCCAGGTACTTTCCCGGGAACAATTGTTGGATCAGGTTTGGGGAGAAGCTTATTATGGCGAAACCCGTGTGGTGGACGTCCATGTCGGTCATATTCGCCAAAAACTGGGTGAACGCTTTATCAGTACTGTGCGTGGTCTTGGATACCGGTTTGATGATGAGGACAATATATTATGAGCCGAATCAGTTTTTTTTGGAAAATTTTTATTTCTATGTTTATCGTTACTTGTATCAGCCTTTTCATTCTGGCGGTGTCCTTTCGTCTTTCCTTACCCAGATTCTTTTTCAGACATATGGGTGAAATGAATACAATGATGCGCCCCGGCATCCAAGTGATGGGTAACATGTTGGAGAACCGTATATTTCAAATTTTTGGCAATACCACCAATGAAGCTTTATGGATATCAATCCCAATCGCACTTATCATCACATTATTGGCTAGCTGGTTGATCAGCCGGCAAATTTCCGCCCCGTTAAGAAATTTATTTGCTTCTGCCCAATCCATTGCGGATGGAAATTATCAGGAACGGGTTTTGTTGCCTGCAAATCTACAGGAATCTCAAATGGATGAAATTCAACGTCTCTCCTCGGGATTCAACCAGATGGCTGCCAGTCTGGAAAAAACAGAGGAAATGCGTAAACAATTGATCGCGGATATTT
Organism: Chloroflexi bacterium HGW-Chloroflexi-8; assembly: GCA_002841995.1. Taxonomy (GTDB): domain Bacteria; phylum Chloroflexota; class Anaerolineae; order Anaerolineales; family Anaerolineaceae; genus UBA6170. Next base: position 18,360 of record PHBS01000011.1, on the reverse strand, counting down.
CCCATGAATTGCGGACCCCTTTGACCACGATCAAAGGCTCTATTGAGGGATTGATTGACGGCGTCCTGCCAGCACAAAATGACACATACGAGCATATTTTAACAGAAGCAACCCGTCTACAACGCCTGGTCGATGATTTACAAGAACTCAGCCGTCTGGAAGGTGGCTCTTTCTCACTGACTCTGCAAAATTTTCCATTACAACCATTTCTTGATAAATTATTCCGCCAATTCCAGCCTTTATATGAGAGAAAAGGAGTCCAACTTACCAGCGATTTCCAACCCAATTTGGGTGAGATCAAAGCAGATCCCGACCGGCTTAATCAAATTTTGATTAATTTATTGACCAATAGTCTTAATTACACTCCCATGTACGGGAAAGTGACGCTCTCCGTTCAGAAAACCCAAACTCAAATTCAATTCCAGGTAATCGACAATGGCGTCGGCATTGCCCCTGAACACCTTCCCCATATTTTTACACGTTTTTACCGGGCTGATAAATCCAGATCCCGAACTGCTGGCGGAAGTGGAATCGGTTTGACCATTACGAAGCATCTGGTCGATGCACACGGTGGCAGCATTCAAGCGTTTAGTGAAGGGTTAGGGCAGGGAAGCCGTTTTGTATTTCATATCCCTGTGAAAGTATCGTAATTCTTCTTGAAGGTTATTTTCAGGTCAATCAAAATTTTGCTTTCTGTGAATACTTTTGATCCTTAAACAATTTGCTATACCAAGACTTACGATTAACGCAGCGATTAAAACCGGTACCCAATCTCGCCGGCTAACTTTTATTGTCCGACTGCCTTGTGGTAGTGGTTCCAGATTAATGTCAACATAACGCATTAAATTATCAATATTTGGTGTAGGGACTTTCGATTGAATTGCCAATCGTTGAAATTCAAGCGCCAATTGTCTCATTTCATCACGTGCTGAGCGAGCATGTTCGGCCAAAACCAACTCAGACTTAGGTGATTTAAGGCCAATCCTGAGTATTGTGATCCATACGCTTTCAGGAATCAATAAGATCCGGGAAAACCATTTGGGTGTGATAGGAATATCCAGGTGATTCAGAACGTGAAAACCTTCTCGAATGGCACGTATCATCATAATCAAGCCATCCTGAGTATCCGCTAAACGACTCAAGTCACAACCTGCCAGGTAAATCGCATTAGCAACCGGACTAACCAATGCCACATGAGTTTTCAACCAGGCAACCATGTTGTTTTGAATCTGAATCGAAAAACCTGCTTTTCGAAAAACTTCTGCAATTTGTTTCAGGCGTGGTGAAATGGTCCCATCCAACTCTCCTAACTGAGTCGCTTGAACTCTGGAGGAAACAATGCGGTATGTAACCCGACCATTTGCGGATCTTTTTCCACCTGCACCGGGGAATCCCAACAAAACCCGTTCTCTTCCCAACCATCGAATCAAATCCTCAGGACCTTCTGCGTTATTCATCATAAACAGAAAGGTTGGTATTTTCTTGTTAACTGCTAATTGTGGTAAAAGGTCTTTTAGTTGATTCTTGCGTACCAATACAACAGCCAGATCATAGAAATCATCCTTTTCAATTCGATCCGTAACATCCACCCTGACCACACTGCGAATATCAGTTTCAAATTCAACCAGATCCAATCCGTTGGTTTTAATTTGTTCATAACGCTCATTCCGAGCAAAAACAGTTACTTGTTGTCCGCTTTCCTGAAATCGGCAGGCAACTAAAGACCCTAATACTCCGGCTCCAATGACAAGTACTTTCATATTCGCATCCTTATTTTTTTCAAACCTGAATAATCATAGTTTATGCCATTTGAGCATCGATTGCATTAGATTTTTGGATAGTGAGTGACTGGTCAACCGTCTATTGTTTGAAACAACATGATACACATAGCCAGGATAGCCTGCCAAGTTTTTTATAATCGAGTCAATTTCAATCCGAATTTTGAGGATCAGGAGCGATTAATGAAGAGGAAAGCTTACATCATTGCCTTGTTACTGCTCACAACCGCCTGCACTTCCCCCAAACCAGCATTGACACCCACACAAACACAGGTTGTGAATACCAACCCTACTGCAACCATCCAAACAAACACATTACCTGCCCCTACTGAAACCCCGACCCCTACACCGTCACTTGTTGCAACCGAACCTAATCCACAAGGGGAAGTTCTTCTCAAAATTGTCCCGGAAGAATCAACTGTTTTTTACGAGGTAGGAGAAACTTTCCTCAATCAAAACAATCGTTTTTCAACCGCCATTGGGAAGACCTCGGAAGTCAATGGTGAAATTTATGCCAACCCGGCTAATCCACTTGCAAGCCGGCTGGGAGCATTTGTGATTGATATCAGTACTTTTAAATCCGATAATTCGCGCCGTGATAATGCCATCCGCCGGGATTGGCTCGAATCATCTACACACCCCATCGCAACTTTTGTTCCCCGTTCCATTACAAACCTGCCGGAAACTTATGTGCAGGGTGAACCTTACACATTTGAGGTTCAGGGCGAACTAACAGTTAAGCAAACCACTTTAGGAGTGACTTTTAGCGTCACTGCGCTATATGATCAGTCCCAATTAACTGGCACTGCTGAAACTGAGATCTTGATGAGTGATTTTAAAATCGGACCAATCAGTATTGGCGGTGTACTTAACACCGAAGATAAAGTCAAAATTAGATTTGATTTTGTTGCTCGCCCGGAGTGAGGCGAATATCCAGGTTTTATGCGCTTATTATCTTTATTAATCACCTGCTTCAGGAATCACATCCGGAATATCTGTTTCAATTCTGCGAACTTTTTTATTTCCCCAGACACTTGCAATCGTCACCAACCCACCAAAAGCGCAAATTAAGAATAACAGACCAATCCCTCTTCCAGGTCCAACCCCTATGATTCGGGCAATCAAGGAGTTTGATAACGCTCCACCTTCAGCCATGAGCGGTTCAAAAATATAATCCGCCAGTGGCCCTGCGGTTAAAAATGCAATCGGCATGATAGAACGGCTGATCATGGAACGCATAGCATAAACTCGTCCTTGTAAATCCAGCGGCACTTTGGTTTGGAAAATCGACTGACTTGTCCCGGATACCAAAGGCACAAAGAAAAGCAACAAAAAGAAACCTGCACCGATAAAATAAGGATTTGCCCGTAAGCCGGCGATCCCTAATCCAATTGTGGTCAATACTGCAAAACCAATAATGCTGATAATTTTATTCTTTTTTGGACCACCCCAGGCGCTTAATAAAACACTTCCCAGGAACATGCCTAACCCACTCACAGTCATAATTGTTCCCAATACTTCCGGTGATAAAGTAGCCAGAACCATCGGGCTGGTTAATACGGTGGCAAAGTTGAGCATAAAATTAATACCTGCAAAGAAAATCACCAACCCAAGCAAACCGCCATGGGCTCGTAAATATCGCCAACCTGCCATTGCATCTTTCCAACCGCCAGAATTCTTTTGTTCTTCGGTTAAAACAGGCATTGGGATTTTTGAGATGATGAGCGTAAATAATGCAGCAAAATAGGTAATAAAATCGATCAGAATAATTCCTTTTAATCCAATCAATCCAAACAATACACCACTTAAAAGTGGGGAAATTAGATTTCCGAGCGCGTTGCTCATTTGCGCCATGCCATTCGCCCGTTGTAAATCTTTCTTTGGAACCAACATCACAACTGATGCAGCAAAAGCTGGCTCTTGAAATGCTCCAAAAACAGAGCCGACCAAAACGATCAAAAAAATATTCCAAATCTGGAGACTATTAGTAAAAAGTAGAACTAAAGCAAGCAAGGTAACCAGTGCATTCCCGGTATCTGCAATCAACATGATTTTTTTTCGATCATACCGGTCTGCAATAGAGCCAACAATTGGACCCAACAAAACCGGAGGTAAGTTTGCAAATAAAACCGTAATGGCGAACGGGGTTGCTTTCCCGGTTTGCTGATAAATCCAAACGCCTAAAGCAAAGCCTGTCAATCCGGAACCGAGTAATGAGATTAATTGTCCAATCCAGATGGTGGAAAATGTACGCATATTTTTTGGGAGGACCGCTGAAGTCATAATAACCTTTCTGCGTTAAGGAACACGAAATCGTGCTGAAGAACAGCCAAATGAAAACAATCGCTTGTTTATGAAACAATGCTTATGACTGAATTTCTATTGTTCTTTTGTCAGATCACGAAAATAAAAGCTTGGATACATGGCAACAGTGATCGCAAAGGTCTGATCATTCGGGTCACGTGTGTCTGCATCGATAAATTCTTCCACCAGATCACGCATTCGAATAATAAACTCTTCTGCTTTTTCATCACTCATATTACTCAAATTGCGAGTAAGCATCATGGTGCGTTTTTTCCCCGCCTCACCTTGTTCAATTTGTAATGATCGCGCATGTAAACTGCGCATCAGATCTTCCCGGGTGGTGTCAATCGATGATTCCACCAGGGTATACATATTTTCTTTTCCTTCTGTGCTTTCGAAATTGAGTAAGGATGAATCAACCATAAAATAGATGGCAACAGCCTGATAATATTTCTCAATCAAATTTGAAACCTGCCTGGTTTCAACTACTTTAATCAAACCATTTTTTTCAAGCATATTGAAGTGATAATATAATTTGCTGGGCGCTAAACCAAGTTTATCGGCTACTTCTTTTGTGTTTTGAGGTGTAAATTGGAGCACCTCCAGGATCTGATTTCGGATTGGATCTGCAATAACCCTGAGGGTTTCTAAATCACGAATAATAAATGTCCCTTCACGTTCCCGTGCTTGTTCGCCCATCGTTACCTTTTCTTTTATCGTAAAAATTTTTTTTAGTGATAAAAATAGTTTACAACGGAGATAATCATTTGTCAAGAGGGTAGTGAAGCGATTTAATAAAAACCGGTCATAAGGACAGGCAAGTGGTTTATTAGGAATTTTGATATTTTTTTATCTGGTTTTATTAACTCTCTTTGGAATGTGTGTGACGGTGATGAATATCCGGCCAATGCGGGTGACTGTGGTTAAAAGCTTCATGTAGATGTTCATGCATATGCCAACCAGATACGGGGTATTCACCATGCAAGTGGGTATGATGCCCGTCATTATGCGAGTGAAGGTGATCATGCTGCCTGTTCTCATGTTCATGGGGGTGAGAATGTTGTTCCTGAAATAAAACAAAAATCGAGAAAATTAAGATGATCAGGGCTATGACGATCTGCCAGGTAATTGCTTCTCTTAAAATGAATACCGAAAGCAGCAAGCCCCAAAAAGGCGAACTTGAGAAAATGAGCTGGCTTCGGGTAGCTCCAATTTGTTGTGCAGATGTGATATATAAAACGATACTTAACCCGTAAGCGAACACCCCAATTAAGACGCCACTCAAGGTGACCCATACCGGCGCGGTTAAGGGAACTATCAGCACGCCGATCAATAGATTGGTCGAACCTGCTACCAATCCTTTCCAGAATGTCGATTGAGCCGGTGAAATACCATCAATTAAAGCAGTGAGATGGTTATCCAATCCCCAACACACACAGGCCAGAGCTACCAACGCTCCCGCCTGAAAAGCTGCCATCCCCTCACCCACCGCCAAAATCAAAGCAGCCAGAAAAACCCCTGCTGCCGCAAACCAACTCTTACGGGTTAAATGATCTTTAAAAATAAAATGTCCCAAAATTGCAGTGGCAACCATTTCCAGGTTCAACCACATCGAAACCGATGAAGCTGATGCCAGACGCAAGCCAGCTAACAAAGCCAAAGGTGCAACCAAACCACCAAAAAAGACTGCGCCAATTAACCTCATCCGATTTTTCCCATCCATCTTCCAGGGAAGTAAAAGTTTTCCGCCTTTTAAAACCAGTACAAGAACACCTATGGCAGCTCCAAGGTATAAAAGTCCTGCCAATTGAAACGAGGTCAAATGATCCAATAATGGCTTGCTAATCGGCGTAGCAGCGCCAAAAAGTAAAGCAGATAAAATTGCGATCCAAAACGCGAACGATTTCAAGAAAACTCCTTATTGAATTTTTCTTCAGCCAATCTTATCATAGGGAGAGTAAAATCCCACATTCAAAATAAAAAAACTTTGAATAAAATATTCATTTAGCTCTTTTTGCGGGGACTTTCACGATGCAAAATGCTTCAATTCAAATGCGCCTTGAGAGCTTTAAGACCAATATAGATGAGTTATCCTTGCCAAAATTATTGATCCTTCTCTTTGTTGGATCCCTGCTCATTCACCTGGCTGTTGTTTGTGTGTTTATCAATAAGCCCATCGCTCTGGACGATATGTTCCAGTACGATATGCTTGCCCGATCAATAAAGGAAGGAAACGGTTTTCGCTGGTATGCAAAAGCAGATGTTGAAATTCTCCGACCTTATTATTCACGATTTTTAGATATTGATCGTCTCCCTTTTCCTGACAAAGGTTTGGTGACAACATTTCGAGCGCCTGGCTATCCATTATTACTGGCCCTTTTGTACGTTTTTGTCCCAGAATCACTTCGTTTTATCATCGCCCGACTGGTTCAAGCCATTCTGGCAGCTATGCTGGCCCTTCTTACAATACTTTTGTGCCAGCAAATCGGTTTTTGTAAAAAAGTGAGCATTCTTTCAGCAATTGGAATCAGTTTTTATCCCATCTTATTGTTTTATCCAATTGGATTGGCGTCTGAAAATCTCTATATTCCATTGTCTTTTTTTTCTGTAATATTAATTCTATTTTCGATAAAGAAAAATGCTTTGAGATGGAGTATGTTGGCAGGACTATTTTGTGGGTTAACGATATTGACACGATCAGTTTTTGCTGTCTTCACTTTATTTTCTGGTATTTGGCTGATTCACTTCAGTCCATTAAAAATCAAGGCCGGTTTATCCTTTCTGCTCATAGCATTTGGGATATGCATTCCCTGGAGTATTCGGAATTCTTTCATTATGAAAAAGCCTGCTTTTGTGGAAAACAGTCTTGGTTACAACATGTTTATTGGTTATCACCCGCTGGGAGACGGCGGTTTTGTCTCGGATATCGCAATCAAGCCCATGAATATATTGGATGATGGCGAGCGTGAACAATTTTGTATGCAGCAAGCCATTGAATTCATCCATCAAGACCCTGTTGAAGCTGCTCGCAGGGTTTTTTCCCGCCTTCTAAAATTTATTGGGCCGGAAGACCGGGAGTTCTTTTACCTGTATAGCAACAATTTGATCGGTGCAATCCCTCAACCCTGGCTTGTCTTGATTTATGCCCTTTTAGTGATCCCGTGGGGTTTCACCCTTTTTTACGGGGCAATCGGACTTTGGATGACAAGAGATCGAAAAGCTGTATTTTTGATCCTGATCTTTCTTTTTGCCTATGGTCTTCCCCACCTTTTAATCATCGCTGAACCACGGTTTCACCTAGCCTGGGTTCCGGTTTTAATTCCCTTTGCTGCGCTGGCATGGGATTCCAGAAAAGAAATCCGTTGGAAACCTTCTATAGATTCAAAATGGATGATCATTACTGGAATATTCATACTGATCCTTTTCATCTTTTATGGTTTTCTTGAAATAGACTTTTCAAAATTATGTTCGGTCATGAAGTCTGGTGGGAACAAACTGCGTTTTCCTTATTAAAACCAATGGAAGGTAGTTGATCAACCTTTTTTCATTTTGAATTTAGCTTATGCTGGACCCATCCCAATCTTAATATTTCTTATTTCTTTGTTCATAGGAAAAATGAAAAACGACTGTAAGACAATTATTCAAATGTTTCACGGATGAGACCCTTTTTCAAATCAGGCACTATTCCTAATGACGGTATTTCAACAAATCAAACGGTCTCCATAGGAAAATTTTTTCTTGTAAAATAAAATTCTCTACCATTTTAATTGATCAAAAAGGTGCAAATAGAAATTGGAAAAAATACAGAATCCCTCCTTTACTCACCTTTCCGCAATCAACTTGAGCAAGAAATACGGCTCTTTTTTAGCTTTAGCGCCAATTTCATTTGAATTAAAAGCCGGGGACATCACAGTTTTATCCGGTCCCAATGGATCGGGAAAGACAACCCTGCTTTGTTGTCTATCCGGTCTTATCCGACCAACAACTGGCTCTGTAACTGTAAATGGATTCGATTTATATCGGGATGAAATTGAAGTTCGACGTCGAATGATCTTCGTGCCGGATGTTCCACGCTTTTATTCTGAATTGACAGCCTGGGAACACCTATATTTTATTGCCAAAGCCAATGAGGTCGAACAAAATATTGACCGCAAAGCAGAAGATTTACTTCACAAGTTTGGTCTTTGGGAAGCAAAAGATCTTTTCCCGCATCATTATTCGCGTGGAATGCAACTGAAATTAGGGCTGGCAATGGCGTTTATTCGCCCGTTTGATGTGATCTTATTAGACGAACCAACCTCTGCACTGGATGCTGAGGGTGTGGATATTTTATTGGACGAGTTAAGATTTTTACAGCAACAAGGCAAGTCTGTTCTCATTTCTTCCCATGATAAAAACATCATTCAGAGACTGGGCAATCAGCGTTTGAACATCCAAAAGGGTGTTGTAGAGGTTGGATAGATGAATGCCGCCCAATGGATCCGGTCCCGCCAGGAAGCCAATGAATTGCAATATTGGTTTTCAATTGTTGGTTATGAAATTCATGACCATTCCTGGAATAACCGCTTGTATCTTTTATACGTGTTAATTTTCTTTAGTAGCTGGATATTGATGACATTAATATTTTTCGCAAACGGTGCAAAGGTTATTTTCAATTACCTGCCACCACTGGATCCAATTCAGGCTACCATTTTTGTTGTGCTTTTGCTAATGGCGATGTGGTTCAATTATTCTTTATGGAAATCGTTACATTCCAGTCCGGTTCGATTTTCAGAAGAAGACGCGTTACTGCTCTGTCAAACACCCGTCAACCACAGAGATTTAGTAATTCGCTGGTTTTGGATGCCATGGATAAAGAGCTTCGCTCCATTCCTGCTGATCGCCTTAACAATGGGATTTTTTATTGTTGAAATATCTTTGCCGGGTCGCCTAACGATTAGTTTTCTTCCAACCTATATTTTGACAGGATTGCAAACTGTATTAATTATTCTCCCAATTCATTTTGGTCTCTTTATCCTCAATTGGTTGATAGGAATTCTTCGTCTGCAAAAAGACAAAGAACGGTACTGGATGCCCCGAATTGTGATGCCAATTTCCGTCATCCTTTCTACGCTTATTCTGGTTTTGACCATTTCTCCCAGTCTTGAAACTTTTCTTCCATTGGGTCAATTCACTGGAATAGAAGTTGTTTCGATTCTTACCGTTGCGGGTAATAAAAACTTAATTCTGGTTTGGGCAATTGGATGGATTTTCATTGTGATTTTGTTTACTGGAATGGCAAAAGCTGCACAAACTTTCAATCTTAGTCGTGCCGCCCAGGAAAGCAGTGTAGCAGAAAACATTCGAACAGCTCGTCAATATGGATTGGTTTCTTACGCCGAAAATACACAAAACCAATTGTGGTTAGGGATGGGGCATAAACCTGCTAACCAATCGGTATTTCCGGGAGCCTCCATTCTGGTTTGGAAGGATATCATCCAGTCGAGACGGATTTTTCGTTTATCTTCATTATCGAACTGGTTCACGATTTTTCTTTTGATGTTCAGTTTTGCTCTGCTGCCAGAACGATATAGCCGCGCATTTATCCTATCCATCTGGGTCATTCAGATCAGCCAGATATCGGTCATTCGCCTACAGAACGATCTTTCACGTTGGTTTATTGTCCGCCAGCTCCCAATTCCTTTCAAAAAGTTCCTGGTTTATGATCTCATTAAGGCTTGTCTTTTCTTGATTTTGTCAAGCCTTTTAGGGCTGTGGAGCAGTTCTATTTTTTTCCGGATCCCAATGGATGGATTTGCGATTTATATTCCAGGAATTGTAATGGGAAATGCAGGGATTACTGCTTACGATGTAATCCGCCAGGCCTCAAGTGAAGGTTTAATACATGAAGCGGTACCAGGTGTAAGCATCCTGGGTGTATTTCTTTCGTTGGGGTTAATTCTGATATCCTATCTGGTGGATTATTTGCTTCCAGGTTTACCAGGTGCACTGGGTATTATGATTGTCAGTTTGGGCTTTGGAATCGCTTCCCTGCTATTGGCTTCCAATGCTTATCGCAATCTGGCTCAAAAATGAGAAAATCTCAGAAAAAAATATTGATTTCCCATTTATAAAATTCTGATCCCAGTCCAATTTGCCTGTTCTGTAAATCTTAGTAAATTTCATTGAACCCAATTGGTACGAATAGATTCTGGATATTAGGATTACATACGCCAAATTACTTGCTTCAACATTTGATTTCTGTTCACCTATATTGCTAATTGCATTTCCTTTTGATAATTCTTAACATATAAAAACAACTACGCATCAGTAAATTCCAGCTGTATTTTTTCCCTAACCAAAGAACAAGAATTGGCAGGTTTTCATATGGAATTCATACAAAAAACTCCTCAAGTGCCCGGGGATTTTCCAGGCATGATCGAACTAGCCAACCGGTTCAAGCAAAGCACTTTCCATGTGACCGATTTGCCTTATCGCTTTAGTTCCTGGGCACTGGACGATCCCACAAATGCCAGTCTATGGTTTAATGCCGATAACGATTTGATTGGATGGGCTGTTATGCAAACGCCCTGGTGGACTGTGGACTTGTCAATCAACCCACAATTTACCAATCGTCTGTTGCCACAGGTGCTTTCATGGATTGATCAGCATGCACAATCTATCCGTGGTACCGAGTATGGTCATCCATCCTGGTATATTCCGGTATTTTCTGAACAATCCGGGACCATACGAGCGTTGGAAAAAACAGGTTATGTCTGTCAATCTTTTTTGGCTGAAGGTGCCTGGACAAAAGTCTGTATGGAAAGAACTACCACCCCACTTCCAAAGAAATATCCACCACCCCCAGGTTTTTCCATTCGCCCATTGCGTGGACTGGAAGAAGTAGAATCTTATGTTTCTCTACACCAGGAAACTTTTAAAACAAAGAATATGACCATTCCCTGGCGCATCCGCACCATTCAACTTCCAGCTTACCGGTCAAATTTCGATCTTGTCGTCACATCACCAGAAGGACGATTATGTGCTTTTTGCATCGCCTGGGTGAATGATTTTGATCCGTTACACAGGAGTGCTCAAATCGAACCTTTAGGCTGCCATCCGGACTTTAGTCGATATGCTTTAGGTCGCGTAGTTCTGGCTGCCATGCTGGAACGATTGGTTGAATCAGGTATTCAACAAATCGAAGTTGAAACTGATGGTTACCGCGATACTGCCTTTCGGCTCTATCAATCGCTTGGCTTTGAAGTAAAACGGGATGTCCTCATGTTTGGCAAAGAATTTTAGAATTCATTCGAAAATGATTTCCAACATTTCAATCTTTTTGCCAATATTCAAGAAACAAATTCTTGCTTCCGGTTTCTCACCCGTTTGCTCTTCAACCGCCTTAACGTAGCGCTTCAATTGAGTTTTGTATTGTTCCATTTTATCAGTGCTTATTTCATCCAATCTTTCCAGGCGATCGGTTTTAAAATCGACAATCTTCCAACCAGTTTCGGTACGATAAAGAATATCCAGACGACCAGTTTGACTTTCTTCCTCATCCAGGATCGCATAGGGTACCTCATGGTAACGTTCCATCGCCTCATCGATTTCCAGAAAGACCGGGTGCGATTGCAATCTCTGTAGCATAGAATTGACATGATCGACCGCTTTCCGGATCGATTCTCCGTCGGTCAAACCATATTCCAGCGCAGCTCTGTTCAGGAATTGCATCTCCAAATCTGTTTTCGGGAAACGCCAGGCTTGTAATGCCAAATGCAAAAGCTTTCCGATGGCTGGCTGTAATGCGTTCCGTTGTAAAATCAAAATTTCTCGTGGCTGGGCTTTTGGTTCGGTTGGCAATGGCTGAATTAATGATCCAAACGATTGCACCGGTTGCTGAGAAATATTTTCCTTTTGTGACTGAATTTCTACCATTTGTGTTTGGACATCCACCGCAATTAATGCACTGGATGGGTTTTCCAGTATTCTTGTCGAATTTTCCGGGCTAAATTCTGTTAAATCAATCCTGAGCTGAGATAAAATTCTATCCAGCCAGCCATTGACCACATAATTCTCATTTTTGGTACTGGCATGACCATGAATGACCAATTTGTGCTGTGCCCGTGTCATTGCGACATATAGCAGCCGTTTGTTCTCCGCTTCATCTCGTTCCTGATCCAGCTTGACCAACCAACGCCACAAGAGCGGCCTGTACTCCAGTCCATCCGGGTTAAATCCTGCCCCTTCTCCGTTTACCTGGAGAAAATTCCCCTGCCTGGTGATTTCTTTGCGACCTGCATCTGCCAAAATAACCCAAGGGAACTCCAGTCCCTTGGCTTTGTGAATAGTCATCAACTGCACCATTTGCTCTGCTTCCCCGGGTGCTTCTCCCTCGCGGGCACCAGCATCACGGGTCTGTTGGATGAATTCCAGGTAAGCAGGAATGCTAATAAAAGTTGTACTGGCACTATCCAGCAATAATTTATCGACATTCCGCCAGGCTCGTTCTTCAAAACCTGCCAAAACAGCACGGTAATTCGTCAGATTTGCCAATTTTTGCAATACTTCAGCTACAGGTTTATGCCCAACCATTTCGCCCACAACTTCGAATACCCGGCGTGCCCTTCTGGCTGCATCCTGATCCATACCTGAAAACGAACTCAGGTCCTGGTTCAGCGCCAAATAAAGCGAAGTGGGTTGGTCAGCGGATGAAAGCCAGCGCAAACGCGTAATTCCGGGATCGCTCATTCCAAGGACCGGTGAGCGAAGCAATCCGACCATGGCCAAGTCATCCCAGGGATCCGCTACCGCCCGTAAAAGATTTAGTAGATCGCGTATCTCCGGGCGATCAAAAAAGCCGCGTCCGGCAACTGTTACAAAAGGAATTCCAGCTCTTTCCAAAGCATCTTCATAAAAAGCAAATGCTCCCGAAGCACGAAATAATAGGGCGACATCTTGCCAGTTCTGAATTTGTCCACAAGCTTTCATTTTGAGCAAAAAAGCTGCCAATTGGTTGGCTGAAATCTCACGTCCTTTTTCTGAATTTTCTCCAGCACCCACCATGACGCGGCAAAATGGTTGTTCAACCGGATATTCTGTGCGCTCATTCGCAGGCTGCATACTGCTAAAGGGAACAATAAATGGTCGTTTTGGATCTTCCACTGTCCCCATTTGGACGGAAAGCAGGTCATCCATTGCAGTTAACAACGGTCGATGCGTTCGAAAGGTTTCATCAAAATCCGATAACAAACCGTTCTTTTTTTCTATCCACTTTTGTACTTCGCGAAATACAGACACATCTGCACCACGAAAACGATAGATAGACTGACGTGCATCACCCACCACAAACAATTTGCCAGATGTATTTTCAATGAGTAATTCCACAATTCTACGCTGGCGTTGATTAGTATCCTGAAACTCGTCCACCAGCAAGGCATTAATCTTTGCCTGCCACATCATTCGAATTGACTCGTTCTCCAATAAATGCATGGCACCAATTTCAAGGTCATCAAAGTCCAGGCTTTGTTTCTTACGCAAACCAACCAGATACAATTGCTCAGCCCGAAGGTACAATCGCTTCAAAAGCGGTAAATTATTCAGACAGATTCTTTCCAAATCCACGTCAATTGGGTCTTTTCCCATCCATGAGACCATTTTTTCATCAAAAAGATCACGCCATGCCTGAATTGCAACCCGACTGATGCTATCTTTAGATCCGACAATGCGGTTTAATATGGACTTGCGAATTTGCGATAAAAGTTGGAAGACACCAAACAGATCTTCAGCCTGCCAGGTAAGTTCTAATTCATTCCAGATCTGTTTAAAGTTCTCGATTTGTTCAGCACCTTTTTGAGTAGAGTCAATTTCCAAAAAAAGTGCTGAGAATCCCAAAATTTCCTGGATAAGATCCTCTTGCTGTGGGTCTCTTAAAAAATAAAACAAGGCTTGCCATAAAATGCTCAACCCCTGATCATCAGGGGAATTTACCCACTCGGCTAAATCCAGGCGCCGGGTCAACATTTGGTTTATCATTTTTCCCAGCGTTCTGGAACGGAAAATTAAGAATAGTTCCGAGATTTCCGGGTCCTGCACCGCTTCTTCCAACGCACTTGCCACTGCCTCCAGACGCTCAATCGCTGTCAGACCCTCATCCATTACTTGAAATTTGGGATCGACCCCGGCACTGGCTGGATGTGATCGAAGAATCTCTGAACACAGGCTGTGTATGGTGCTGATTCTGGCAGCATCCATACGCTGTTCCAAACCCTGCCAAAAATCTTTTGCGTCGCCAGTTTCGGCTTGCTTTACCTGTTTGTGCAACTCCGTCCTGACTCGGGCACGCATTTCCCGAGCTGCCTTTTCAGTAAAAGTAATCGCAACCACAGATTCAGGCGCGTTGCCTTCCGCTAAAAGACTCAGATAGCGCGCCACCAATGTGCGGGTTTTTCCTGAGCCTGCACCAGCCGTAACCGCCACGTCCCGATCGCGCTCTATTGCGGCTGTGTATTGATTGGTTGTCAGTCCTTGTTGATCCAAAATCGTTTTAATGATCTGATTCATAATGCTTACCACCCTTCCGGGCTGTAACGCCAGCACCAAATCTTTGCAGGGCAATATTCGGGGCAACCGCCAACAGGTTTTTTAGGGTGGAAATCAGCCTGGCTTATCCCGCCGATTGCATTTCCCAGATGCTGAATAACAACCTGAATAGCACCTTCCACTCCGACAAAATCTTCATATTCAAATTTACTCAACTGCAAAGAACTTTGTTTTTCCGCCAGTAACGCCCAATAAAATCCTTCCACCGGTTGACCCAGGCGTAAAGCATTTTGTGCTGCCAATGCATAAAGTGGCAGTTGCAACCGAGTCCCATTAATCAGGTCTTCTTTTCCAAGATGACTGCTCCCGGTTTTATAATCAATGACACGAATTTGACCTTGCCGATTACGATCGACACGATCGATGACTCCATTGAGCCGTAGTTCATTTCCTTCCAGAAGTGGAATTTTAAGACTTTCTTTTCCATCGAATCCAAATTTTTGCTCATAAGAAATTGGTTCCCAACCTTCACTTGCCAGATTCGTTATTGCAGCCGTCAGGTTCTTAATCCATTCCCGCTTCTGATGTTCCCATAAAATATCTTCTTCAAAATGATACTGCTGTAATGCAAAGGCAAATTCCGCTTCAAAAACCGATTCCAGGACATCAATGACAGAATTCGGGTTGGTCGGATCATCAGCAGCTTTGTAAACTTTTTCAAGAATGGAATGCAAAATGCTGCCAATTTGCCATGCTTGCAAGCCAAGCTGTGGAATTTGCTGTTCTTCAATTTTGAGACCATAATTTACCCAAAATCGCATGGGGCAGGATAGATACGTTTCCAATCGGGAAGCACTCCACACTGTTCCTGAACGTGCCATTCGATCCAGAGGTCGGATTAATTCACCTAGAAACCCTTCAAAATGGTCGTCTGGAATTCTTCTATGACGGCTTTTTAAAACCATTTTTTGTTGGTTAAGATCCAGCCAGGCTGACAACACATTTACATCATTTGTCTCTGGTATTTCATATTGATACTGACTGATCCAAAATAACAGCTCTGTTATTGATGCTGCTTCTGACAGATTTCTTGGCTCAGAAGGACGAATGGTGCGCAAATCATTTTTACCAATTATCTCCACCATTGCGTTCCAATACGGCGATGCTTCAAGTGTATCGCCCTTGCCAGTCAGATAGGGACGTGTAAAGAGTATCTCACGGTTTGCACGCGTTAACACTTGAAAGAATTGACCAATCTGGTTTCGATCCAAGCGTAATTCCATGCCTAGCTGCAAACGGAGTGGTTCCGGTAAAAACGGGTCTTCCTTTTCCACGGATGGAAGACTGCCTTCTGCCAGACCCAATACGGCTACATAGTCAAAGCGATGCCCACGCACTTCCGGAATTCTGAGCACTTGTACCGCATTTTCAAATCGCATTTCATTGGTTTCACCACTGATCTGAAATAAGCCGATTAACTCCGAAACAAATTCCATGTAGCTAAGATTCCACTGGCCTAATTCAAATTCTGCGGCTCGTAAACCCTTAAAAATCCCTTCCAGATCGGTCATAATTTCGGGTTGACCAGCCTCTTTGACTTTATTTTGCCAATTTGTTTGCGTCAGGAGGTCCTCGAACCAATCCAACCAGCGTGTCATAGAACGAATTTCATCCACTGGTTGAATCCAGTCCGCAAAACGATTGATACCATCCAGCAACCTTTGGGCTTCCTGCCCTTTTGGCAAAGAAAAACTTAATGGTTCGCTTTCTTCCCGATCCTCTCCCCGATCCTCTAGCAGCGGGTTGGTCGCCAAATAACCCAGAACATCCTGCCACTTTTTTAAAGTTGAAATAATAACACCAAAACGGCTGGCCATTTCCAGGGCGATCGAATCCCCTGGTTGGAAACCGAGAGAACTAAAATCTAGATAAGGGCTGCGAAGGATATCGATCAGTAATCGCCTTGGAAAATCTTCCGAATGAATTGAGAGCAAATCAGCCAGTACAGAAATAGCTGGATGCTTCCCTAAAAATCCACGATGACTAAAATAAACCGGAATTCCAAATTCTTCTGCCACTGCTTTGATCAATGGCTGATAGAGATCAGAATTGGGTATCACAACTGCGCAATCCGAAAGTGTGACTGTATTCAACTTCTTTCCGACGGATTCAATTAAAATCAGTTTTTGTTTTAGCCAGCGCAAACTTTCACGGGCTTCCTGTAAGGGAGATTGAACTTCCAGTAAATGGATTACACCACCGGAATCAACCTTCTGGAAGTTTGATTGGTAAAAATTGGCGGCAAGGTCAATCATTGCTGACGGGATCAATTGATGTGATCCAATTTCCACCACTTCCATTTCCGGAATTAAAGATAACAATTCCTGCAAGGTCCGGCTTGATCGCCTATAAACCGGACGCGTAGAGTTGCTTTCCAGCGGTAACGAGATAACCAAAGGAATATTTTGTTGACTTAACCAGGAGATTAATCTTAACTGCGGGGGGGTGAATCGCTCAAAACCATCGATGATTACCAAATCGTATTGCATTTTTCTGGTACCAGATTGTGAAATGAGGTCGAGTGTATACTGAATCAGGAAATTTTGATCCAACCAACCAAATCTATCCAGCTTATGTAAATATTCATGATAGATACTGAACAAAGCCCGGATCTGATTGCTTTGTTTTTTCCAGCTTTCCAGAGCTGAATCAAGTGGATTAACCCCGGCTTGCTGAAGCTCCCCTATCAGATCATGCATTAAACTAATAAATCCAGGCATCGCTTTGAGCGTTGAAAAATCACCCAGTCCTTCATTTAAGTCAACTGAATCGATACACTCCAGTAAAACCCGGTGTTTGAAAGGCAGACTTGCAACAGGAAACAGATGTCCGTTTTCCAAAAGCAAATTCTGGCAAATTTCTACAAAGCCTCCAATATTCACCCCCAACATTCCACCCGCAATAACCAGCCGCTGTTGAAACATCTTTTTATGACGGTGTTCCGGTAAGATCACCCGAATTTTACGCAGGCCGGGTTTCTTTTTCTCCGCTTGTATTTGATCAATCAGCCATTTTGTTTTCCCACTGGCTGGAGCACCAGTGATCACTTTTATGATCATATTTTCCCTCGTTTGCTTCCTTCAAGTAAGATTATTGTAGTGAGGAAACAAGAATCTGCCAAATTTATCAGCAAAAGAGAAATGAGAACCGGATTTTTTGAACTACCCGGATCTTTTCTTAGCCCAATCGGAAAATTTAGCAGCCATATCTTCCATCTTCAGGCTTATTTCTCTTTGAAAATGACCGTACAAAAGGACGGCAATCACAACCACAATACCAAATAAAATCCAAGACCAGATTGTCATTTCATTTGTGCGTGAACCAATCCAATTGGCGACAAATACACCCGGAGTTCTGCCAACCAATGCAAGAAAGATTAATTCAATCATCGGAATTTTGGTTAATCCCGCTAATACACAGATCATATCATCCGGCATAAAAGGCAATAGAAAGACCAAAAAAATAAATGTCTTTCCATAACGCTGTAGTTTTTCAGTAAATTGATTGAAAGATTCCTTTTTGACCAATCGCTCTGCGAATGGACGCCCAAAACGCCGGACGGCTACCATCACCAGGGTTGAACCCAGCATCAGGCCTATCATACTGTAAAGAGTTCCTAAATAAGGACCAAATAGAAAACCATTGGCAGCATCGATTAGTGTTCCAGGAATAGGTGCAGTCACCACCTGTAAAATAT
>PHBS01000194.1 GCA_002841995.1 Chloroflexi bacterium HGW-Chloroflexi-8 | reverse complement strand
AAAACGAGTGATAGCCATAGTGACCAGATATGGGAAAGGAGAGTTCCGGAATTTAATAGAAAAAAGGGAGATGTAATCGTAAGTCCGGCAGCAATTAAACCTGCTTTTTCATTGGCGACTTTTTTTACAAGCAAGTATATAAGCCACAAATTGAATCCGGCAAAAATTGGATTAATCCAATCTCTTATTCCAATTTTCACGCCAATACCCAGGATGGCTGGCCAACCAGGTGGGTATTTACCAAAACGAATTCCATTAAGATCAATCACAAATGGAACTAAAAAACATTTTGGACATGGAGGAGATTGAATATACAAATCACCTCTAGCCACAAGATTGGCTTGCCATACGTAGGCAATTTCATCTTCAATGTGAGGCATATTCTCATATATGTTATTTGATATCCATGCTGAGATGAAAACCATAATCACACACAAAGAAATTGCAACACGATCAAAGCGGTTCATTTTATCAACGAGAAGGAATTCCAACTAAATCATGAACAAATGCATCCGTTATTTTAATTGGGAAAATTTCTCCAATTTCCAATTTATCTTCTATAAAAACCATTCCATCAATTTCAGGTGCATCACGATAGCTTCTTCCCACAGAAATACCATCGTTGTACCCTTCAATAATGACCGGGATCGACTTTCCAATGAAAGTTTGATTTTTCTTTAAAGAGATTTCCTGTTGGATTGTCATCAACCTCTCCAACCTGTTAGTCTTTTCCTCTTCCGAAACCGGATCTCCCAGATCAAAGGCACTGGTTCCAACTTCTTGAAAATACGTAAAAGCACCAATGTGATCAAATTTGATCTCTTTAATAAAATTTAATAAAGTGTTAAATTCTTTTTCTGTCTCTCCAGGGAAACCAACTATGAAAGTTGTACGAATTGCAAAATCAGGCATTGCAGTTCTTAATTTCTCAACCATTGTAACGACATTCTCGATATTTGAAGGTCGTTTCATTTTTTTCAAAATTATTGGATCTGCATGTTGTAGTGGTATATCCAGGTAAGGGAGTATTTGATCATACTTTGCCATTACGTCGATCAGTCTATTTGTGACAACGCCTGGGTATGCATACAAAATTCGATACCATGGAATTTGCGGAGTTTGAATGACCATACGCTCCAATAAGTTTGCTAATCCATCCTTTTTGCCAAGGTCAGAGCCATAATCGGTTGTGTCTTGGGCAATAAGAATCACTTCTTTAATACCTTTTTGAGCCAGAATTTGAGTTTCAGCCAGAATGGTCTCTTCTGGTCGACTAACTTGAGTCCCTTTAATGACTGGAATAGCGCAATAGGAACATGATCGTCTGCAACCATCCGCGATTTTAAGATAGGCATTGGATCCTTGAATCGCCGCTCGTAATACACCATGCTCATCTGATCCAATCGTGGCAGTTTCGGGGATATTATATTTCGGTATATTGGGTTCTTTGCGGAGTTCCTGGATCAAATCAATGATATCCATCCATCGTTTTGTTCCAATGATGCCATCGATTCCTGGAACTTGTGTGGCGATCAACTCTCGATATCGTTGGGTTAAACATCCAGCTGCGATAAGGATTTGGCCTTTTTTCTTCTTTTTTGCTAATTTTTGTAATTCTTCGATGGACTCATCCCTTGCTGGTTTAATAAAACCACAAGTATTGACAATTAATATTTCAGCCTGTTCAGGTTTTTGTATTCCTTTGAATCCAGCAGTTCCAAGCAAACTGGCCATTGATTCAGAGTCCACAAGATTTTTTGCACAGCCAAGTGATAAGAGATAATATGATTTATTTTTCATAAGCCTATGGAATATATGGGGTTACTGTCGGAGAAGGAGTCACCGGCAATTGGGTTGATGTAATAGTTGGACGAGGAGTCGAAGTTGGGTTGGTTGTTATTGTAGGTGTGGATGTGAACTCGGCAGTTGGAGTTGCATATCCTTGGTTAGCTGTAAAAATTAGTGATTTAACTTCGCCAGTGCCGCCAATCGAACCGATTTTTTGTTGATTAAAATAAATATCTAACGCACTCGCGTTTCCCGTTAATAGCTCAATAGCATCGGATCCAGAGAATTCATATGCGTTGCCAGGAATCACACGACCGGAAAACACAACTTTATTGTCAGAAGTGATTCGTAAATAGGCACGCTGATTTGCTACAATAGATAAATTGATAGGGAACAATCCTTTTTTTATTGCGACTGTCGGGCTCTCTCCCTCCGGATTAATTGTCAGATCAGTATTTGAAGCCACAATTTGCGTTGGAATACTTGTGATTGTTAACTCGGCAGTCGAGATTAATGGTCCTGGTTCGGTTAATAACACTTCTGAAAGAGAAAGTGCTGTAGGCGAACCTTTAGATTGGTTCCGTGATACATTTGCAGCACCCCAGAGTACAAAAACAAACAATGCGACAATTAATGTGCCTACAATCAATAAATCTGCAGTGATAAATCTTCGCCAGCTTGGGGAGGTAATGCTGGGCTGTTTGATTTGAGTAGGATTATTAGGGTCTAATTTTTTAGGATCGTATTGTTCATTTCGTCTTGTTTGTAGTCCTTCTGCGTATCGTAAAAGGATTTCGTCACTATTCATATTCAAGAAATTTGAATAATTGCTGAGCATCCCCTTACCTTGAACAACAGAAGGTAGTTGGTCAAAATTACCTGCCTCCAGAGCTTGCAAATAATGTAGACGAAGATTTGTAAATCTTTCGATATCTTCCAAGGAGAGATTTAAAATTTCCCTCTGTTTCTTTAATTGGGTTCCAATACTAATAAATATTTTTTGAGATGCTTTTAATTCTGGTTCTGGTAAAACATCATGTTTTTCTTCGGTTTGAATGCCATCTGTAAATTCATGAATAATAACTACCTGAGGTTCATCTTGTTCTGGTTTATTCTCAACATTCTTTGGTTGTTCTTGATCGATCCAGTCTGGTTGCAGTGAAACATTGGGTGATAAAGATTCTTTTTCAAAAACAAAATGGTCAGGATGATACCAGGCATCCAACATCTGCCCTTCATCCAATTTAAGGAAGGAAGCATAATTACGAAGAAATCCCTTTCCTTGGACTGGAGAGGGTAAATTGGAAATCTGATCTTTTTCCAGCGCATCTAAATAGTGCTCGCGAATTTTTGTTTGGAAAGACACGTCTGCCAAACTTAATCCACGGGATTCACGGGTTTCTTTAAGGACTTGTCCGAGCGTTTTCGACATTTAAGTTAATAGTGTAACAAACGACCGGCTTGTCAGCAAGGGTGCTGGTGCAAGCCGGTCGTTTAAGTTTGTCTGGATTGAGAATTATTCTTTGGTTTCAGGTGAAACAGTCTCAGCTTCAGGCTCAATAGCCTTTGTGACACTTGATTTGACTGCGGTTGGTTTTTGAATATTTGCAACTACATTTTCACCTTCACGGTGGACAATGACTTTGATGACTGGCACCAGGTCAACTGTCAAACGTACGATTGCTTTGTGTTCACCAAGCGTTCTAATCGGTTGAAGCTCAATTTGGTGACGATCAATTTGAGTTCCAATTTTCTCATTAATTGCATCTGCAACCATTTGGTTGGTGATGGAACCATACAATTTACCAGTTTCGCCAGCTTTCATGGAGAAGGACAACACCAGATCCTTGACCAATTCAGCCACGCCACTTAATTCATTATTGAGTGCTGCTCGTTTTACGACTGCATTTTTACGAATTTGGTCAGCATGTTTCATTGCACCAGGAGTTGCCAGTAAAGCAAAACCTTGAGGAATAAGATAATTACGGCCATAACCGTCTGCGACTTTCTTTACATCCCCAGCTCGTCCAAGTTTATACACATCTTTTAATAATAATACTTTCATTTTCTAGCCCTTTCTTGCTTTTTTATATTAGGCGAAGGGTACAACGCCTTAAGCGCCGAAATTTTACCATTTTATGGTTCAGACGTCAATCATGAAGAATCTCTTGAGACCGTTTAATTCTTCTTACTTCTTTCAAGCTATTTTGCGACAACGAAACCAAAGGTAAGATTGGGGTTCCTGAATAACACAATGTTCAATAAAAGGATCTTGATCACAAATTACTCAAGATTTGAATTTTCACGAAACCCAAAAACCTTTGCGCCAGGTATTACGATCATTATTCCTGTATTTGGTTTATGTAAATTTCCTGTGACCTTTTCAGTATTCTCAATAAGTTTATTCACAATTTCTTCTGAATTTACAACAGTGAAAAGCGTTCGGCTTAAACTTTCTGAATGTTCAGAAATTTCACTTAAACTAGGAAAGATTGGGAAGTCCTCTTGCAAAGCAAGACGCTGTTTTACTCGGCCAAGACCTGTACTGGGTAAAATTGTGACTCCTTTTACTCCGGCTTCTTCCCAGGCAAATAATAAATCATCACATTTTGACGGATCGTTGAGAACAAAAAGTACAAAAAACATATTGTTTTCTCCTCTGATTAGTAAATTTTATGCTGTGGTTTCAACAGCATTTGAAGAGTCTTTTTGCTGCGCAAAAGAAGCGCGTAGCAAAGGTGGTGTCACCAGGGTAGTAATTAAAACCATGCCAATAATCGCTGAGAATAGTTCTGCATCTAATAGTCCGGTCTGAAGCCCGACTGATGCCACAATTAATCCTACTTCTCCGCGGCTGACCATACCAATCCCCAATTGAAGGGATTCAAGCCAGGTAAATTTTCCTAATTTTGCCCCCAAGCCGGACCCGATTATTTTACCTATAATGGCTGCAAAAGAAATTAATAACATGATCCATAAGGCATTTATGTTTAACTCACGGATATTTACACTTAAACCGATATTAATAAAGAAAATTGGGACGAACAAGCCGTAAGCAATCGATTTTAACCCTCTGTCTATCTCTGCTTTTTGGTTCGTCCTTGAGAACATTAATCCAGCTATAAATGCGCCAGTGATTGCAGCCATTCCCCCAATCAGTTCTGCTGATACGCCATAGACGAACATGACAACCAGAGCAATAGTAATGATTCCCTGACTTACAGGCAATTGACTTACTTTCTTGCTGATCCATGGGATACCCCATAAACCAAATGCAACGGAGCCTGCCAGAAAAACAATCATCTTTACTAAGACAAAAAGAATTTCAATTGCTGTACCACCGCTTTGGACTGCCAGAAATGTTGAGAGAATTAAAATAACGAGCATGTCATCAAATACAGCTGCACCTAATAACCCCAGACCAACTCGTGATCGGAGAACTTTCAATTCCATCAACGTTTGGGCGGAAATGCTAACACTTGTCGCTCCTAAAGTTAATCCTAAAAACATCGCATGATTGAAATCGAATCCATAGAATTCCCCGACAAGAAAGCCCAGTCCAATCGGTACAATGACTCCCAGGATACCTCCATAAGCTGAAGCAGCTTTATTCTGTGCCAATTCACTTAAGTGGAGCTCGAGCCCTGCAAGAAACATTAATAAAAGAACACCAATCTCAGCAAATTCTTTTATAAATTCACCACTTTCGTGCATTGAAAAAACAGGTAGGTGAAGTATGTCAATTAATGATGGGCCGATTAGAATCCCTATCAATAATTCACCTAATACAGATGGCTGTCCAAGTTTGGTACTTATATAGCCAGCAGCCTTAGCAAGAAACAACAAGATTGCTAAAATTACAGCAAGTTGAACAAATGCTGTCATGCAACGCACCTCCTTTTTTCAGGATATATGTCAAAGTTTATCATAAAAAAAACACTCCTCAATTGGGATAGGTTTGAGTATACTTACGATACCTAACCAACCAATTGAGGAGACTATGGATTTAAGTAAATTAAAGAAGAACTGGGAAGAGAAAGTCCTTAATCCTTTAATTAATAAATTTCCTGAAAGAAAAAAAGAATTTAATACGCCCTCTGGAATCTCCTTACCAAATTTCGCAATACCAGAAGATTACGATTATATGGAGAAACTTGGCTTCCCTGGTGAATTCCCCTACACTCGTGGGGTTCAACCAACTATGTATCGTGGTCGTTTATGGACTATGCGCCAGTATGCAGGTTTTGCGACAGCAGAAGAATCAAATTCCCGATACCGATATTTACTGGATCAAGGGCAAACTGGTCTTTCAGTTGCTTTTGATTTACCCACACAAATTGGATATGATGCAGACGATCCCATGGCTACTGGAGAAGTTGGGAAGGTTGGTGTATCCATATCTTCTATACGGGATATGGAAATTCTATTCAAAAAAATACCTTTGGATCGCGTTTCTACCAGTATGACGATTAATGCGCCTGCAGCAGTTCTATTAGCAATGTATATCGCAGTTGCAAAACGGCAGGGCGTTGAAACTAAACGTCTGCGTGGAACCATACAGAATGATATTTTAAAGGAATTTA
>PHBS01000193.1 GCA_002841995.1 Chloroflexi bacterium HGW-Chloroflexi-8 | reverse complement strand
CATCTGGAAAAACCAGGTTTCTTAACGCCCTCACGAGGCTTATCTAGGGATGAAACCTGGTTTTATGTTTAGCCCGGTGAAAGCCGAAATCTGTGTTTGTTTTCATCTGGAAAAACCAGGTTTCTTAATGCCCTCACGAGGCTTATCTAAGGATGAAACCTGGTTTTATGTTTAGCCCGGTGAAAGCCGAAATCTGTGTTTGTTTTCATCTGGAAAAACCAGGTTTCTTAACGCCCTCACAGAACCATCCAGGGACAAAATCTGGTCAATTTTCCTACTAAGTCTTCAGAGACAACCGAACCTGTTATCCCTTAATGCGCTAAGATCTGCGATAAAAATTGTTTCGTACGTGGGTGTACAGGATGATCGAAGACTTGCTCAGGCGTTCCATGTTCAACGATGACGCCTTCATCCATAAAAATAACTTCGTCTGCGGCTGCGCGTGCAAATCCCATCTCATGTGTTACCACCACCATGGTGATCCCTTCCTTGGCTAGCAGAAGCATCACATCCAGCACTTCTTTGATCATTTCAGGATCCAGTGCACTGGTGGGTTCGTCGAATAGCATGATTTTTGGTTTCATTGCCAGTGCTCTGGCAATGGCCACGCGCTGTTGTTGTCCACCAGAAAGTTTCTGTGGGTAGACATTGGCTTTCTCAGCAATTCCTACGCGGTTCAACTGCTCCATGGCGTTTTTCAACGCTTCCTGTTTTGAGATCTTCTTGACGATCCGTTGAGCCAGGGTGATATTTTCCAGAACAGTCAAATGCGGATAAAGATTGAATAATTGAAAGACCATGCCCATCTCGGACCGAATACGATTTAAATGTGCCTGGTTGCCATTCAGATGATCACCGTCCACCCAGACCTCGCCTTTATCCTCGACTTCCATGTGGTTCATGCACCGTAAAAGGGTCGATTTGCCCGATCCGCTGGGTCCGATAATGACCATTACTTTACCGGGATAAATATTCAGACTGACACCATTCAGAGCATGGACAGAACCGAATTGCTTGTAAATGTTTTTGATTTCAATCATGGGTCTATCGCTCATTTTGACTGGATCTCCTTTCTAAATATTTAACCAACAAGGACAAAATGACCGTCATAGTCAGGTACATGACGACCAGTGTCGTGTAGGCTTCATCATAGCGAAAGGATCTCCCGGCATATAGACGAGCGACCTGCGTGATATCGCGTACCGCTAATACAGAAACGAGAGATGAATCTTTCAACATGGCGACAAAATCATTGCCCAGCGCAGGTAAGACATTGCGAATGGCTTGTGGAAGGATGATATAGTACATGGCTTGCCAGTAACTCATGCCCTGAGAACGGGCTGCTTCCATTTGGCCTTTACTGATCGATTGAATACCTGCACGGAATATTTCTGCTAAAAATGCTCCATACGTCACTGTAAGAGCAATAATCGCTCTTACATTCATATTAATATTTTTGTTTTCCAAAGCCAGGAGTGGCGTGGCTGCAAAAGTAAAATTGATCGAGTCAAACCAGTGACCCAGGGCGTTTAATCCCCCAACAACAGCCGGTAACCCCACAAAGGCAATAAAAAAGATAAGCACCAACATGGGGACGCCGCGAATAAATTCAACATATAAAGTCGCAAGATTTCGAAAAAAGACACTGTTGGAGATTCTACCCAGCCCGGTCACCAAACCCAGTAGTATTGCAAATAAAAAGGCTGTCAGGGTAGTAGTGATGGTAATGCCTAATCCAGCACGGATAAACACAAAAGCTTCACTGTAGCTGGGTGTGGTGGCAATGGCGATATACATTGCAATTGCAATCCCGATCAGTGCAGCAAACCACCAGGGGAAATTTTGAAGTTTCGTTTTAAGACTAGGTTTTGAATAATCTATGGGAACCTCATCAGAAAGTGCATTGGATGTTTCTTTGAACATTTTAATCCTCACTTTAGCGGTCATCTGGTCAGTAAAAAAACCAGATGACCGGGTTTTCAAAACTGTGCATTTGGGTGAGAAAAAAGAAAGTGAGGTTTTACCTGATCTCGTCTCTCAATTCTCGACTCTGTCTTTGATTATTCTGCAATGTCGTCGTAGGTGATGTCAAAATCAGGACCGAAATATCTTACATTTAATGCCGAAAGGAATCCATCGGCTTTCATTGCATTGATTGCCTGATCGACCATTGATGTCAGTTTGCTTCCTTTTGGATAAATGAATCCTAATTCATCACTGCTAATCGCCGGACCAATCAGTTCTACTGCATCCGCATTCTCTCCCATATAGCCCATACCGACGACTTCGTCGATGATGACTGCATCGACATCACCGGCAATTAATGCCTGTACGGCAAAGGGAAACTGTTCAAATGCCTGAATACGATCTTCTGGTAAATATTCAACGGCTGTCTCATAATTGGTTGTAGCTGTTTGTGTACCCAAAACCAGATCGGTTTTTACAAATTCTTCCATGGAAGTGAAACGATTTTCGCCTAACCGAACTAACAGGCGTTGTTGAATATTGATGTAACCCGTAGAAAAATCAACAATTTCTGCTCTATCCGGGGTAATGGTGATGCCGTCGCCGGCTGCATCAAATTGACCATCCGCAACAGCCTGAATCATGCCATCCCAGGCCGCTTCAACAAAAACAGGCGTACAGTGCAGCCGTGTACAAATTTCGGTCCAGGCCTCATAATCCCAGCCACCCGGTTTTCCGGTTTCGACAGAGATGTAGTTGAATGGTAAATATGCATTTTCCACGGCAATTGTGATTTCCTCACAGTCTAAGTCGACAATTGCATCTGCAGCTGTACCCAAACAGCCAGTCGGTAATTCGAATGGAGGTAGGGCAGTTGGCTCAACCACAGCAGCTTGGGTTGGCATAACCTCAGTGGGTGCGGCAGTGGGGGTTGTACAGGCAGATAGTGCCAGCACAAGGACAGCAAATACACTTAAAATCATTGAAAATTTTCTCATCGCTTTTTCTCCTCAAATTTGATATGACAGATCGATCGATTGATTCGGTGCTTTGGCTTCACCGTTGAACAAAATGCTCCTGTGGAGCGGTCAAAAAGGCTTTTTCTCTTGTTGAATTATGTTTGGGGATTTTGCTTTGGGTTTACGAGCTCCTTTTTTGTATTTTAGGATATTTTTTGGAGTTTCCCAACTGCATTTATAGGATTTGGCATGCAGCCTCACAGGGGATGGAGACAAAAAAACCTTCCCGGGAGGAAGGCTTTGATTATTCAAAAAACAGTTGCTTTGATGCTTTACCTGTTAAACGAAATTAGCCGTTCCTCCCGGAGAAGATCGGATGATGACGCTTAACCTTGATTTGCACAAGTCTCGATATCATAGTATTCATGTTTATACACTTCATAAAAATATTTGTCAAGATATTTGGAAAAATAAAATAAAATTGGTCATTTGGCGGTGGAAGTGGTAACCAGCAATATGCTATGATACATCAGAAAGGTTTTTTGGATGAACAGTTTTTTTTACAAAGGATCTGGAGTGAATGTGCTGGTACTGGTCATCTTGTTGGGATTCGTTCTAACCGGCTGCAATTTTCTTCCTGCCTTGAACCCGTCTGTGGAAACGGGCACACCAAGTCCGGTTCCCTCATTGATTACCCAAACAGCTCCCAACCCGGCGCTAACTAAAGAACCACTGGTTTTGGAAGATTTTGACCTTTTTCAACCCGGCCTGGTTAAATCACAACACTTGATTCTGGAAAAATTGAAAACAGCCAATCAATACGATCTAAAACTGTTTGTTGCAACAGATCGTAAATCCATCAACGTTGAACAGGTATTGAGGATGAACAACCAGGAGAATATCCCCTTGATGGACCTGTATTTTCATCTATTTGCGAATTACTCGGGTGGGAAAATTGTTTTTTCTCAAATCTTGATCAATGGACAGGAAGCGAATTATCAACTGGAAGCAGAGGATACGATCTTGCATATCAAACTGGTTGAGCCTTTGCCAGTGGGTGAGAGCCTGGTGGTGACCATGCTGTTTGACATCCAAATTCCAACCGTAATGGGTGGAAATTACGGCATATTCGGGTATTTTGACTCTGTCCTGGTGTTGGATACCTTTTATCCGATGTTGGCTGTTTATGATGCAGATGGTTGGCACAACCAAAAACCGGATCCTGTCGGTGATCTGTCTTATACAGATGCCAGCTTTTACCTTGTTTCTGTGGATTTTCCCGCCGAACTGGTGGCTGTCTCATCGGGGCTGGAAATAGAAAACAGCGCTGCCGGAGATCGCACCCGCTCTGTTTTTGCCATTGGACCGGCGCGGGATTTTTACCTGGCATTAAGCGAGGATTATATTAAGGTAAGTGAACAGGTGGGTGAAGTGTTGGTCAATAGCTACGCAAGACCTTCCGAAGAAGATGGCGCAAACATCGCACTGGATGCTGCGGTTCATGCTCTGAATATCTTTTCATCTTATTTTGGAGATTATCCATATACCGAGCTGGATGTGATCAGCTCTCCGATGCAAGCCATGGGCATTGAATATCCGGGAATTGTTGGCATTGGGATAAATTTATATGAACTTGATCAAAAAACGGGTAGGACCCTGAATCCTGATATTCTTGAATCGGTCGTCGTACATGAAGTCGCCCATCAATGGTTTTACAACCTGGTCGGAAATGATCAGGTCAATGAGCCCTGGCTGGATGAATCGGTATCTCAGTTTGCGACAGGTATATATTACGAGGAACGATATTCTGCTACTGTGGGGGAACAATATCGCACGTCCTGGATGGGTCGCTGGAATCGCATCCAACAGGAGAAGATTCCGATTGGCCTACCTGTCTCTGCTTATGATGCGAAGACTTATTCCCCCATCATTTATGGGCGCGGTCCTTATTTTTTATTTGAACTGGAAAAAACTTTGGGTTCTGATCTCAATGCTCAGTTCTGGAAAAAATATGTAGCCAAAAATCAATGGCAAAACAGTACAACATCCGCATTTCAGAAATTGGCTGAAGAAGAATGTGGCTGTCAATTGGGCGATTTATTTATCGATTGGGTTTATGAAGTAGAGTGAGGTTTTGCTACAATTTTTCTATTCGAGCATGTAACCATAACCACGCACATTCACAATCCATTGTGGATTGGCAGGATCTTCCTCAATTTTGTTGCGAAGGGACCAAATATAGCGTCGCAAAACGGTCGAATCTTCACTCCGGTACTGCCCCCATATTTTTTTAGTCAATTCTTCTTCCGAAACTGCCTTTCCGTGTCGGCGAGCCAGAATTTCCAGGAGTCGAAATTCGGTTGGTGTCAGATTGAGCAATTCGTTTTCGAGACGTACCTCCCGGCGATTGAGATCAATGACCAGTTTATCCACGATGATGACATTATCGAGCGAACCCGTTCTACGTTGAGCGCGGTTTAATACCGCAACAATCCGTGCGGAGAGTTCTGCAAAACTAAATGGTTTAGTGACATAATCGTCAACCCCCATTGAAAAACCGCGCAATTTATCTGCTTCAGCCGTTTTACCGGTCAGTAAAATAATTGGAATTGTGGAGAGTTCCCTTAAGCGGGCAACAACCTCCCAACCATCCATACCAGGCATCATCACATCCAACACCACGATCTTTGGCTGTTCGCTGTAGGCTTTTCGTAGAGCTTCTGCTCCACTATTGGCAATAACAACATCAAACTTATCACTCAAGAACTCGGATAAGAAAGATAATAAAGTTTTATCATCATCTACTAAGAGAATCTTTGAATTCACCTACAAACTCCCTGCTCTACGAATAATTTTAGCATATAAAATCATGGAGAATAATTTATTATTCATAATAATCACCTGGTTGACATCAATCAATTTGTGGCAGGAAAATTGAAAAAGATACACCTTTTGGCGGCTTGTTTTCGACAACCACTTCCCCGTTCATCGCATCTACAAATCGCTTTACCATGTAAAGGCCCAAACCGTGTCCATAGACTGTTTGCGAATCGGTCATATTTCCACGATAAAATCTGTCAAAGATATGGGGTATGACAGAGGGAGAGATACCGGGTCCAAAATCCCGAACTTGAATACATACGCTGTCATTTTTTTCGAATGCATTGATTTGAATTTCCCCGGTTGGAGCATATTTCAATGCATTATCAACGAGGTGAAAAAGAACTGAATGTAACGCTTTTTTGTCCGCCAGAACAATTGGTGTGCTTTGGTTGATATTCCACGAAATTCTTTCACTTCCCGGTGTTTGGGAAAAAAATTGCTGCAATTGTGAGGTGATGGTACTCAGATCAAGTGGTTCAGGATATAAAGGCAACCGGTTTGCATCCATGGCAGACAAATCCAAAATTGTTTCTGTAAAGGTGGAAAGGCGCATCATTTCGGATTGCACCAAATTCAGAATGTGA
>PHBS01000192.1 GCA_002841995.1 Chloroflexi bacterium HGW-Chloroflexi-8 | reverse complement strand
CATCAATTCGACAAAGTGGAGATGTATATTTTCAGTAAACCGGAAGAATCACAAAAAGAACTGGAAAAGATGCT
Organism: Chloroflexi bacterium HGW-Chloroflexi-8; assembly: GCA_002841995.1. Taxonomy (GTDB): domain Bacteria; phylum Chloroflexota; class Anaerolineae; order Anaerolineales; family Anaerolineaceae; genus UBA6170. The sequence continues at coordinate 6,606 of PHBS01000192.1, read as the reverse complement.
GGCGGATGCGGAAGAAACCGTGAAATTATTGGGGTTACCATACCGCATTATTCAGCTTTGCACCGGTGATCTGGGTTTTAATGCCCGCGTGACATACGATATAGAAGTTTGGGCTGCGGGTTGCCAGGAATGGCTGGAAGTCTCTTCGGTTTCCAATGTGGGTGATTTTCAAGCCCGCCGGGCGAATATCAAATATCGTCCGGAAGAAAAAGGGAAGACCCAACTGGTGCACACCCTCAATGGTTCCGGGTTGGGTATGCCAAGAACCTTGATTGCAGTTCTGGAAAATTATCAGCAAGCAGATGGTTCCATCCTCGTGCCGGAAGTTCTACGACCCTGGATGGGTGGTGTGGAAGTAATTAAATAAATGTAATAAGGATTATTATGAGGAGTTTTGAGAGCAGAATCCTCAAAACTCTTCATTTTTTAATGAATTTGAAACTTTTCTTGTTATATTTCGTAATATCCATTAATGAGATTGATTCTACATAGGAGTTTTCATGGATTGGCCGGCAATTGGTAACGCTTCCCTAAATATTCTAGTTGGTCTGACGATGCTGGTTGGTTGGTTGGGCTTACTGATTGTGATTATTCCCGGTTTGACCATTATCTGGTCAGCAGGGTTGGTTTATGGGCTGGTATCGGGATTCGACACTGGCGGTTGGATCATTTTTGCAGTGATGACCGTTTTGATGATCGTCGGAAACCTGATCGATAACGTTTTGATTGGTGCCAGTGCTAAACAAAAAGGTGCATCCTGGTGGGCAATTGGGGCTGCATTAATCGGAGCAATTATTGGTTCAATTGTATTACCGCCGATTGGTGGGCTAGTCTTTGCAATGGTTGCATTGTTTCTGGTGGAATATTTTCGCATCCGCGACTGGCGAAAGGCGTTGGATTCGACCAGCAGTATGGCTTTGGGCTGTGGCTGGGCGGTCGTTGCCAGACTGGCAATCGGGGCAATGATGATCGGTCTTTGGCTTTTATGGGCATTTGTATTTTAAGGAAAATAAAACGGCTTCGCAAAGCTTTTTAATAAATATGGGCTAATCTCTTCTCAAAAATAATCTATTGCCAGGAATTTAGGAACTTCCTGTAAATTTGCTTCGTCTTTTCAATAGTGAAAAAATTCACTAATATTAACAAGGAGTAACAAAATGTACACAAAAAATAAATCCGGATTATTAACTCAAATGTTGGTTATTATTCTCCTGGCTGGGTCGCTCTTACTGGCTGGTTGTTCTACGACGCTTTCCACTTCCACACCTGACGAGCCGACCTCAACAAGTGCACCCATCGCAACCGTTGAGCCAACAGCAACTGTGGCAGCGCTTGTGACTGAAATTCCAGATACAAATGGATTGCCTCAACTTATTTTGGAAACTGGCAGTATCGCGTCCGGTTTTCAGACCGAGACGATTCCAGCAGTAACGGATAGTGTAAATTTTCCTTACTGGGAAGTGTTGCCGGAATATAGCCGGGTCACTCTGGAAGACTACCCGATCCAAGACCATTTAATGAAGCCGCAGATTTTCATCTATCCTGTGGCAGAACTTCGAAAAATCAATGAGGGTGCTTCAACGATCATCACCTCGCTTCAAACTTTGATCCAGTCTCCACAGGAGATTGAGAATATGCCGTTCCTACCTTTATTCAACGCAGCTCAGATGATGCACACGAATATTCAATATCTGGATTTTAAAAACGGGATGGGTCTTCGCTATCTAACACAGTTTACGCAGGGCATCGTGCCAATCAATAACTACGAGTTAATCTATACCTATCAAGGTTTGACCAGTGACGGAAACTACTATGTGGCAGCTGTGCTACCGGTCAATCATCCCAGTCTTCCCGTAAATGATAAAGTGACAGAATCTGAATTACCTGAATTTGCAAATAATTTTAAAAATTACGTGAAAAATGTGGTCAATTCACTCAATCCACAGGCTGCTAATAGCTTTACACCAGACTTGACCCTACTGGACGCCATGATGAGCTCCATGGAAATTAAGTAAAGCATACTAAAACAAAATAGCCGGATGGGATTGTTTCACCAGGCTAATTTATTTAACTAAATATCAGAGATCTGATCCTGTGAATTGACGATAAAAATCACCAGTTTTTTTCAGAGTAAATATCAGGAACGGAACATACGGGTTTTTATGTCCTGTCTTTGAGGTGCAATACCCAATGTGCTCATTTATAGCAAAACTTCGAGAATTTTCAAAAAGTTGTTGGTCAAGTGAATTTAAAGAAAACCCCCAAAGTGTACCTTTGGGGGTTTTGATAAACATGAAATAACTTTTATTCAGCGTGAGCAATAATGCTTTCCAGCATGTAGATGTTTTTCTCACCAAGTTTACGGACGATAAGAAGGAATTTTTCCATTGTGGTAACTTCTTCCAGTTGTTCTTCCACAAACCAATCCAGGAATTTTTGTGCCAGATAATCGTTTTGTTGTTTTGCCAGGTCCATCAATCCATTAATTTGACCGGTAACTTCCATTTCCCAATTGAGGGAAGTGACAAAAGCATCTTCGGCTGATTTAATGACTGCTTTCGGTGCAGGGATGGCCGGGATGGGTGCGTCTCCGCCTGTTTCAACAACGTATTTCAATAATTTCATTGCATGTTCTTTTTCTTCTTCGGCCTGTTTGTAGAAGAATTTGGAAGTATTTCCGAAAGCTTCTTTTTCAAAATAAATAGCGATTGCCAAATATTGAGATGAAGCTGCAAATTCATTTCCAACCTGTTCAATCATTTTTGCGGCTAACTCTTTTTTAATAAGCATATTTGCCTCCTAAGATTTAATTTTATAATTCTATTAAATCATTATAGCAATCAAGTATTGGAATTTTATATATTTTGTCCAAACAAATCCTAACTGTATTTTTAACAGCTCAAACCTTATTTGTTTCTTGCCTGAAGCGCAAAATATAAAACAATTGAACCAGCAACCGAAGCATTTAGCGATTCGATCTGGCCATACATGGGTAAGCGTACCAGGTGGTCACATAATTTCCGGGTCAGTGAGCGCATACCGCTGCCTTCACTCCCAACGACAATCACAAGTGGTCCCACCAGACTGACATTATGAATGGGTTGTGAATCTGGTCCGCCATCCAATCCAATGACCCAAGCCCCTGCCGCTTTCATTTCTTCGATTGCCTGAGCAAAGTTGACTTGTGCAACCAATAAATGTTCGGTTGCCCCGGAGGATGCGCTTACAACTGCTGGTGTAATTGTCGCAGTTCTTCGGAATGGCAAAATGATCCCATGAATTCCGGCTGCTTCTGCAGTCCGAAATAAAGTGCCAAGATTTTGTGGGTCCTTAATTTCATCTAAAGCCAAAAGAAAAAGTGGCTCAGATTTTTCAACTGCTTTATCAAGAATGTCATCCAAACCAACCATAGGGTATTCACTGGCTTGTAAAGCTACACCTTGATGATTATTGCCCAGGGCATCCAATTGTGTACGCGGTACTTCTTCAAAGGACAATTTCTGTTTTTTAGCAAACTCGATCATTTCCGGGATATATCCGCTTTTTTCTATCCCTTTTGCGAACAATAAGCGAAACACATCTCTGCGTTTCGCTTTTAATGTCTCATAAACAGGATTGCGACCTGTGATCCATTCTTTCATTTATTTATTAACTCCATCGCCATGAACTGCCTTCTTTGCTATCTTCAAGGGTAACTCCTAAATCTTTTAATCTATCCCGAATTAGGTCGCCAAAAGACCATTGTTTTTCCTGGCGTAATTTTGTTCGTAGTTCCACCAAAAGATCAATAAAACTGTCCGCATTGCTACCAGATTGGTTTACCTCAGTAATTGAAAGACCCAGCACATTGCACAATTCACGCAATGTTTCTTGCGCTCCCTGTAATTCCGAATCTGTAGCTGAAAATGTGCGTGTTTGATTGATTACACGGACCAGATCAAATAATCCGCCTAAAGCACCGGCAGAATTAAAATCATCATCCATACTGGCAACAAAATTCTCTTTCGTTGCAGTCTCCTGGTCATTCAAAATCTTCAATGCGTCTTCCGTGGCACCTTTGGCTCCGGGCAGAGCAGGACGTAGGGCAGATTGAAGTCTTTCCAGAGCTTTTTCCGATTGACCCAGAACCTCATCGGTAAAGGTTAATGGTGAGCGATAACCAGAATTGAGTACCGTAAACCGAAGAGCATTCGCACTGTATTTACTTAAAAATTCCTCAATGGTAATCAAATTACCAGTTGATTTGGACATTTTTTCGCCGCCCAACTGCAGCATACCGTTATGAACCCAATAACGTGCAAAGGTTTTCCCCGTCAAACTTTCGGTTTGCGCAATTTCATTTTCGTGATGCGGAAAGATCAAGTCATTTCCGCCTCCGTGAATATCAATTTGTTCACCATTGTGGTGTAGATTCATGGCAGAACATTCAATATGCCAACCCGGGCGGCCTTTTCCCCAGGGACTTTCCCATTCTGGTTCACCCGGTTTGGATGATTTCCATAGCGCAAAATCCATGGGATGTTCTTTACGTTCATCTATGTTAATACGCGAACCAGCCTGCATATCTTCCAGTTTTCGTCCGGATAACTTGCCATAATCATCATCTTTTGTGACTCGAAAATAGACATCACCATCGACAGCATATGCAAATCCCTTTTCAATCAGTCCGCTGATCATTTCCAGGATTTGACCCATTTCCTGGGTTGCACGTGGGTTGAATGTTGCGGGTTTTATGTTAAGGTTTGATAAATCCTGTTCGTAATCATGGATGTACATCTCCGCCAGTTCAAATGGGTCCTGCCCATTTTGATTGGCACGCATAATGATTTTGTCATCCACATCTGTAAAGTTCATTAAATATCGGACGTCATACCCTCGATATTCCAAATATCTGCGGATAATATCAAACACCATGGCGGACATAGCATGGCCAACATGGGCTTTAGAATATACTGTCGGTCCGCACACGTACATGCGGACTTTGCCTGGTTCAATTGTCTCCAGCTCTTCTTTTTTGCGTGTCAATGTATTGTAAAGTTTAATTGCCATTCGCTTCTAAAACTCCTTAGCGGTCGTATGAAGATTCGTCTTCCGGACGTCCAAAAATCATCCTTCCGGCTGCTGTCTGCAGTACTTTTGTGACGACCACGACAATTTCTCTATCCATGTAATCACGGCCATTCTCGACAACCACCATCGTACCATCATCCATATAGCCAACACCCTGGTTTGATTCCTTGCCATCCTGGATGACTCGGATGTTCATAATTTCACCTGGTAATAATACTGATTTGACAGCATTCGCCAGTTCATTGATGTTCAGAACGGTTACACCTTGTAATTCAGCGATTCTATTCAAGTTGTAATCATTGGTTAGGACCGGACACCGCAATTGACGTGCCAGAATGACCAGTTTGTCATCGACTTCGCGGACTCCTTCCACATCGATGTCGCTGATGCGCACCGGAATAGTTGGTTCTTTTTGAAGTTGGGCAAGTACTTCCATGCCGCGGCGCCCGCGTTGTCTACGCAGGCTATCGGGGGAATCTGCAATATATTGCAATTCGATTAAAACAAATCGAGGGATCAATAATGATCCCGGTAAAAATCCGGTGCGAGCAATATCACCAATTCGTCCATCAATAATGACACTCGTATCCAGCAAAATGGTGCGACTTTCTGCCCAATTTGAGGTGGTATCGCCCACTGGTGTTCCCGGCAAATTACTTCCGACACGTTGTCCAACACCACTAAAAATATTAAATAGGTCAGTCTGACGCATACTGAAGACTGAAACCCCGAGATATCCAAAAACGACCACTCCCAGGAAAGGCAAGATGGATCCAAATGGGTCGGGTAAGAGTGAAATTGGAAAAGAAAGTAATGCGGCGGTTATGAGACCAGCAACTAAACCAACAAATGAAGCGAATAATGATTGCGCAGAGATACGTGTAAGCCATGACCGTAAAAATCTCATGGGGCGAATTGTCAGAATGGGGGTTAAGATCAACCCAAAAAGGGCTCCAACCAAACCAACAACGAAGGCATATTGTTCAATTGTTAAAGGAATATCAGTGTTCGGGTTAGCTACGGCAGCAGTTCCAAGGTTTGTACCTAAAACGACACCAATGATACAAAAAACGACCATGCCAATTAAGCGAAAAATAAAATCAATGCTCATAATTTCTCTCCTTCGTAAATATTACGATGTTAATGTGCAGGAAAATAATAAAAATAATAGATGATGGCTGTATTTAAGGATGATAGCACGTGGGGTAAAAAAAATCAATGAATATTGTAGTGAATCGAAACCTGACTGTTCATGTTAATGAAAAAATGACATTTTTGATGGTTAGTCAAATTTCGAATTATTTTTTTTAGATATTAAAGGAAGACAACATGTCAATAAGAGTAGTATTCATTGACAGGGATATTTGGCCATGTTAAAATACCGCTCACATCGTAACGCCTCCATCGTCTAGTGGCCCAGGACGGAGCCCTCTCAAGGCTCAAACAGGGGTTCGAGTCCCCTTGGAGGCACAAAACTGGAAAATCCTTGATGGAAGTCAAGGTGTTTTATTTTAACCCGCTCACACCCGGGGAGGG